>CAJAYO010000755.1 GCA_903948415.1 uncultured Opitutia bacterium
AGTTGGTCCGCGAACCGCACCGGATGGGCGAGCTGCTCGGCGAGCATCGCGCGCATCGCCTTGGCCTTCGCCGGATACGGCGCGGCCGTCGTGTTGTTGAACACCGGCACCGCCGGCGCCGCGAACTTCACATCCGCCAAAAATTTCTCAAACGGCTCGCAGGCATCGCTCACCGCCTCCGAGTGGAACGCCGTCGCCACCTGCAACCGGCGGAACGAAACCTTCGCCTCCGTCAGCCGCGCCTCGAGCCGCTCGATCTGGGCGACCGGTCCGGCGACCACGGATTGTTGCGGACTGTTCTGGTTCGCGATCACGCACCCGGCGCATTCGCCGGCCAGCATCGCCGCCAATTCGTCCGCCGGATGCCACACCGCCGTCATCGCGCCCGCATGATCGCGCGAGACTTCGGCCATCAGCTCGCCGCGTTCCCGGCTGATCCGCAGACAGTCTTTCCAACTGATGACGCCCGCCGCGTGCAGCGCGGGAATTTCGCCGTAGCTGTGGCCGCCCACCAGCTCGGGCCGCAGCCCCGCCGCCTCGAGCACCGCGAGGTAACCGAGACTCACCGCGCCGAGCGCCGGCTGGGCATTCTCCGTGCGGCGCAATTTTTCGTCCTGCCGCGTCGCGTCGGCCTCGTTCGTCGCGGGCGCCGGATACACGATGTCGCACAGCCGTTCCGCGCCGAGGAGCCCGAGGCTCTCCGTCTTCTCCCACACCTGCATCGCCGCCTCGAACTGCATCGGCAACTCCCCCGCCATCCCCACGCTCTGGCTGCCTTGCCCGGGAAACAAATACACGAGCCCCGGCGCGCCGGCGGCCCGCGGCTCCGTCGAAAAGGCCACGCCCTCCAGCGCCGGCTGCGGTCCGCCCCGCGCGCCCGTGACCCGCTCCAGCAGCTTGCCCGCCTTCGCGGCCAGATCCTCGGGCGACGCCGCGACGATCGCCGCACGGCACGCCGCACCCGCGTCGAACGCCTGCTGACTCGCCCGCGCCGCGGTGCCGAACTCCGTGGCCGTCGGTTTCGCCCACGCCGCCACCAGCGCACCCAGCTCCGCCCCGGTCGCCCCGCCCGCAAGAAACACCTCGGCCCCAAACGCCCGCACGCGCGGCGCCGGGGACGCCCCGCGGTACTCCTCCAACGCGACGTGAAAATTCGTACCGCCGAAGCCGAACGAGCTCACCCCGCCGCGCCGCGGCTCGCCGCTCGCCTGAATCCACGGCCGCGCCTTCGTGCTCAGATAAAGCGGACTCTCGGCGAAACCCAGCTCGGGATTCGGCGTATCCACATTGGCCGTCGGCGGAAACGCCTGATGCCGCAATGCGAGCGCCACCTTGATCATGCCCGCCGTGCCCGCCGCACCCTTCGTGTGGCCGATCTGCGACTTCACCGAACCGAGCGCACACCACTGCCGGCGCACCCCGTCGGCCGCCGCAAACACGTCCTTCAACGCCGTCGCCTCGCACAGGTCGCCCGCCGCCGTCCCCGTGCCGTGCGCCTCGACCAGCCGCACGCTCGCGGGCGAGTAGCCGGCCCGCTCGTAACAGCGCTGCAACGCCACCGCCTGGCCTTCCGGCCGCGGCGCATAGACGCTCTTCGAACGTCCGTCCGACGACGAACCGAGCCCGCGGATCACCGCGTAAATCGTATCGCCGTCGCGCTCGGCGTCCTCCAGCCGGCGCAACGCCAGCATCCCGCCGCCCTCGCCCATCATCGTGCCGTCCGCCGCCGCCGAAAACGGCCGGCAGTGCCCCGACGCCGACATCGCGGGCGTCTTGCTGAAGCACATGTACATGAAAATCGTGTTCAGCGCGTCCACGCCGCCCGTGATCACCCGGTCGCTCGTGCCCAGCTGCAGCTCGCCGATCCCCATGTGCAGCGCCGCCAGCGAACTCGCGCACGCCGCATCCGTCACACAGTTGGTCCCGCCCAGATTGAAGCGGTTCGCCACGCGCCCCGCGACGACGTTGCCGAGACAGCCCGGAAACGTGTTCTCGTTCCACTCGGGGAACAGCGCCGTGATGCGCTTCGCCGCCTCCTGCACCTGCGTCTCCGGAATCCCCGCCCGCCGCATGCCCTCGATCCACATCGGCCGCGTGAGCAGGCCCGACATCGAGCTGATCATCTCCGTCGCCGACGCCACGCCGAGGATCACGCTCGTGCGGTCCAGCGCGAGTTTCGCGATCTGCCCGCCCGAACAGTCTTCCAGCACCTGCCGCGCGAGGATCAGCGCCAGAATCTGCGCAATATCCGTCGACGGGAGCATGTTCGGCGGCAGTCCGTAGGCCACCGGATCGAACGGCACATCCTTCAAAAACGCGCCGTGCTTCGAATAGGTTTTCACCGGCACCTTCGGATCCGCATCGAAATAATCCTCGATCAGCCAGTGCGTCGCCGGAATTTCCTGCATGCAATCGCGGCCGCTGAGAATGAGCCGCCAAAATTCATCCATGCTCCGCGCCTGCGGAAACATGGCGCTGAGGCCGGTGATGGCGATGGGCTGGAAGAAAGGTTGGGACATGTCGGTCGAAAAAGAGTGGGACAACGGGCGGTGGCGGGCGCCTCAGGCGAGGCGCAACGGGCGCGGCCGAAATTCGAAGGCGGAGGCCGGCACGGGCACGCCGTAGCTGCGCAGTTGCGCGGCGCGCGTCACGACGGCCGCGCCTTCCATCAGGTTGAGCGCGATCTGCGCCACCGTCCGGCCGGCGGGCGGCGCCAGAAAACTCCCGGCCACCCACTGGTTGAAGCTGCCGATCGCCGGGCCACACCAAATCTGGTAGTCGAGTCGGCGCGTCGCCTCGCCCACAATCGGCCAGTGGCTGGAAAGCCCAAGATACCAGCGGAACACCAGCGCCATCCGGTGCCGCGGGTTGCGCTCGGCCTCGACCAGTTCGCGCGGATCGCGTTTCTGGAAAAACTCCACGCACCCGGCCCAGACCTCCGCGAGCGGCCGACGGAACAGTTCCTTTTCCAACTTTTCCCGCTCCGCCGCCGGAATGTCCTCCAACGACGCGTGCGCCTGATACAGTTCGTAGAGCTTGGCCGCGCGTTGCGGGAAAAACGTCCCTTTCCGCAAAACCTGCACCTTCACCCCGAGTTCGAACATGTCGGCGGACGGCGCCATCGTGCAGTCGGCCAGCCCGGCCTGCGCCAACAGCTCCTTCGCCTCGGCGGACAGCCCCGCCTCGACCGCGGATTGGTTCACGGAACCGGTGACCACATAGGCCGCCCCCATCTGAAAGGCCGCCGCGATCGCCGCCGGCGTGCCCAGCCCGCCCGCCGCCCCCACGCGCGGCACCCGGGCATAGCCGAACTCCCGCGCCAGCTCGAGCGCGAGCTGTTGGATGAGCGGAAACAGCGCGGGGAGCGGACGGTTGTCCGTGTGCCCGCCGGAATCGGCCTCGACCGTGATGTCCTCGGCGACCGGCAGACCCGCCGCCAGCGCAGCCTCCTCGGCCGTGAGCTTGCCCTGGGCGACGAGGGCCGCCAGCAGCTCGGCCGGCACCGGCGCGAGGAACTGCCGCGCCACCTCGGGCCGCGAGATTTTGGCAAACACGTGATTCGGCCGCACCACCGCCCCGTCGTCCCCGCGCCGCAGGCCCGTGAACGCATAGCGCACCACCGTCGGCTGCAGCGCCATGAAGGCCGACACGCAGACCCGCCGCACCCCGCGCCGCAAGAGCAGCTCGACCAGCGCCGCCTCCGTGTCCGGTTCGCTCGGCGAATGGATCAAATTGCACCCCCAGGGCACGTCCGCCCCGAGCTCGCGCCCGATTTCCTCCAACGCCCCCTCGACCTTCGCGAGCGTCAGCCCGCCCGCCCCAAAAAATCCGATCGCCCCCGCCCGCCCCGCCTCGATCACCAGCCGCGTCGAGGCGATGCCGCGCGCCATCTCGCCCACCACGTAGGCGAACCGCGTCCCGTGCACTTCCCCGAAACTCCGCCCGCCAAACCATTCGGGATAGAGCGGCGGCAAACTGCCCACCACCGCACAACCGCGCGCCACAGCCCCGTCGTCCAGCGCCGCGAACATCGTGCCGTCGGCCGGATCGTGCAGCACGTAGGCCGTCCGCCGGAATTCCCGCACCGTCTCGCCCACCGTCCCGGAACCCGGCTGCGCGCCGCCCTCACCGGTCTGGATTGCACGGGAAGTTTCGGACGGAAGGTCGTGAGAAGTTTGCAAAAGGAGGAGCGTGGAAGGAGGCCGAAGCGACGGTCGCAAAAGGCAACCTCGCGTTCAGTCAGGCAAACCGCCGGGGCGCAATCCGCACCGGCCGCTTATGACACATGAAAACGCGGCGGACAGCAGTCCAACCGAAGCGTCCGGACACTGCCCTTCAACCGGGATCGCGCAAGGCGCTAATCACGATTTTATGCCGCTCCAACACCACCCGCCGCCGCACCTTCAACGTGCCGGTCAGCATCCCGTTTTCGACGGTAAACGGTTCCGTGAGCAACGCGATGCGGCGCACGCGCAGCTTCGCCGAGAGCCGGGCGTTCACCCGGTCCACCGCCGCCTGCACGCGCTTTTCCACCGCGGCCGCCGTCGTTTTCCCGGCCGCCAGCGCTTCGCGCGACGCCACGTCCGGCACCACCAGCGCGCCGAGATGGGCCCAGCCTTCGCCGCACAGCATCGCCTGCGCGATCTCGGGCTCACCCGTGAGCGCCAGTTCAATCGGCTGCGGCGCGATCATGTCGGCCCCCGCCGTCTTCAGAAAATCCTTCTTCCGGTCCACGATCACGAGCGCCCCGTCCGCCTCGATGCGCCCGATGTCCCCCGTGTGCAGCCAGCCGCCCGCCAGGGCCGCCGCCGTCGCCGCCGGCTCGCGCCAGTAGCCCCGCATCACGTTCGGCCCTTGCACCAGCACTTCTCCGTCGTCGGCGATTCGCACCGTCACCCCATGCATCGCCGGCCCCACCGTGCCCGGCCGGATCGCCCCGCGCCGTTGCATCGTGATGCCGGGCGCCGCCTCCGTCTGCCCGTAGGCTTCGTGCAGCGCCAGCCCCATGCCGTTGAAAAATTCCGCCGTGTCCGCCCGCAACGGCGCGCCGGCCGACAGCATCGCCTTGAGCGCCCCGCCGAAATGCGCCGCCAACTGCCGCCGCACCACCCGCCCCACCGTCGCCGACCACAGCCGCGCCCCGACCGTCGGCCGCCCGCCGCGCGCCACGTGCCGGCCCAGCCGGTCCGTCACCGCAAAGAGCTTCCGCGCCAACGCGCTTTTCCGCGCCAGCCCCGTCTCGATCCGCTGCTGCATCACCTCGCAAAACCGCGGCACCACGATCAGCACCGTCGGGGCCGCGAGCCGCAGCTCCCGCGCAAAATGCTCCGGCCCGCGCGACACAAAAATTTCCCCGCCGAGCGCCATCGGCGAGATGAAGCCCGCCGTGTGCTCATACGTGTGCGAGAGCGGCAGGAACGACAGAAAGCGATTCCCCGCCAGCCCATAGGGCGCCAGATTCCGCGCCGCCCCGACGCAGTTCCACAGCACGTTGCGGTGCGTCTGCTCGACCCCTTTCGGCGTCCCGCCCGTGCCCGACGTGTAGATCAAACAGCACAGATCGTCCAACGTCCCGAACTCCGTCGGCTCCGCCCCGGGGGTCGCCGCCAGTTCGCTCCAGGTGCCCGCTCCCGCCGACGCCGTGTCGGCCATTTCCACCCGCGGCCCGCCCCACCCCGCCGCCGCCGCCACCTCCCGGAATTTTTTCGCCAGCCGCGCCGACACGATGCACGCCCGCGGCTCCGCGCTCGCGATGATCAGCCGCCAATCGTCCGCCGTCGCCGTCGCGCTCAACGGCACCGTGATCGCGCGCGCCGCCATGATGCCCAGCGCGCTGACCTGCCACTCGACGCGGTTTTCCGCCACCAGCAGCACCCGGTCGCCCGGCTGCACGCCGTGGGCCATCAACCCGCGGGCCACGCCCGTCACGCGCGCCGCCGTCTCGGTCCACGACCACGCCGCCCAACCGTCCCCTTCCCAGCGGTGCAAAAACGGCCGCGGGCCCAGCTCGCGCGCGCGTTGAAAAAACAGTTGCGCGATGCCGCCCGGCGGCAGCAGCGCGGCTTCTGGCCATACGCCGTCGATCAGCCCGGTTTCAGTCTGCAGGGGTGGGGTCGTCATGAGAGATTCAGCCATTGCATCAGCCGCGTTTTCGCTTCCGCCGGGGAAATCTTCGGCCGGCCCAGTTTGGCCAGCGTGCCCGGCCGCGTGCGGAAATGCACCAGCGTGGGCCCGCGGCCCACCGCGTGCGCCGCAAGTTCCTGCGCCAACCCCGCGAGGGAATCCGTCCCCACCGCCCGCGCATACCCGCACGCCTGCGCACCCGTCGCCAGATACGCCCCGGCCGCCAACGCGACCGCATCGCCTTCGTTCACCGCGTCGCGAAACCCCAGGGCCGCATCGTTGAGCGCGCCGTTGATCAGCGGCTTCAGATCCGCACACGGCGTGCCCGTGAAAAAACTCAGGCCGCGGGCGCGGCAGGCTCCGAGAAACTGTTCGGCGATCACCATGGGCGCACGGTTGAAATCGCAAAGCGCGGTAGAGGTCCACCCGAGAATCGACCTCGGTCCCCGGCCCCTCGAACGAGGGCTCTCTCACGCCTACCGTTCCGGCGAGGCGGTTCAACCGATCGCCCCCCTGCCCCTTCGCCAGCGTGCCGTCGGCGCACCGGGCCGCCCCAAAATCCCGCGCCAGCTCGACGCTCCGCGCGAAGCGTTTCCGCAGCCCGATCCCCTCGCCGTGAAACGCGTCCCGCGGCGCCCCTAACTCCGCGCGCGCGAGCGCCGCCTCCTCGTCGTCGCGATCGTCCCGCGCCCGCCCGGCGCCTGCCGCAGGGGGACCAAATCCGCCGCCCGCCCTGCCGCCCGCCGCCCATTCGCGAAACCACGTGTCGACCGCGATCGCCGCGTCCGCCCGGTCGTGGAGCATCAGCCCCGCCCCATAGCTGCGAAACTGGATGTCGCCAAACGCGACCAGCGTCTCGCCCGCCGCGGACTCGAGCGCCGCCGCCAGCGACGCCAGCTCGCCGGTCGTCGCGTAGTCGTCGTGGTCGAAGCGGTTCACCCCGGGCAGATTGATCAGCTCCTTTTTTTTCCCGCGACCACCGTCAGATCCCGCACCTCGTACGCCCGCAGCGTCGTGACGAGCCGCTGAAGGATGCTCGCGGGGCCGACCTTGCGCAGCGCTTTCGGCGCGCCGCCGGTGAGCGCCCCGGGCAGATCGCCCCGGGTCGCCGCGAGAATGATCCGCGGTGGCTGTTCTGCCCGCCGCGCAAATAACGCCGCTCCTCCGCCGCCCCGTTGATCGCCGACCTCTCGACGAAGCCGGGCCCCGCCTTCAACCTCACCAGCTTCACCCCGTTCGCCGTCTTCGGCTTGCCTTTCCCGACCGCCAACTCGCCGCCGGCGATCAGAAAAATCCGACTGTTCGGTGGCCTCTCCTTCATCCGCACTTCCCCCACTTGGTCGGTCCGCGGCGGCAATCCCGCGAGGGTTCCGTCCACCGATACCTTCGACGGAATGTTAACGACATCGAATTTAGGAGGTGCCACGCGGCGTCAGGAAAGTCACAGCCCTCAGCCCTCTCAACAAAACACCCCGGCGCCTTCGGCCCCCACCCCGGCTTTTCGCCGACGAATCGTTTAACCGTCCTCGGAACCCATCCGCAGCCACGTGCATGCGCAGCGCTACCCCGCGTTTCGCCCTCGGCGCCTTGCTCCCGCTCGCCATGCAGGGCAGCGGTCTCTACTCGCCGCTCGCCATCGTCATCATCGGCGGCCTCATCAGCTCCCTCCTCTTGTCGCGCGTGGTCACTCCCGTCGTCTATTCGCTCCTCCCGCCGGCCATTCCGGTCACGGAGGAGCCCACGCCGACGATCACGCCCTGAGCCGCCTCGGCCCGGCCGGCGGTTACTTGCCGGGCTTCACGAGGCCCAGCGCCTTCTTGATATTCTGCACGCTCGGCAGCGAAATCCCGAGGGCGGCGACGATTTCCGTCCCCGTCTTGCCGGCTTCCACCATCGACTTCACCTCGGCGCGCATCGCATCGGTGATCGTCGCGCGCTTGCGGCGCGGCGCCGGAGCGGCGCCCGCACCCGAGGCGGCCTTGGCCTTCCGCACCTTGCGGCCGACGCCAGCCGCGGCCTTCAGGGCGGCGATCAATCCGTCCAAATCGGCAAAACCATATTTCGCCGGCAAGCTGGCCAACTCGGCCGTCATTTGCGCGGCCACCGTTTTTTCCAGCTCGGCGACTCGGGCACGGGCGGCATCCAGTTCCTTGATGTCTTCGGAGATCATAGGCCCGCAGCCCCTCACATTCCGGCGCACTCTGCAAGCGCCAGATGCAGCCCCCCGCCGGACGCCCGGGGTTTTCTCGCGACATTGCCCGCATCCCCGCTCGACTCCGCGCGTCCGGCCGCCGATTTTCCCGCGCCGCCCGGCCGCCTGACTCCTCTCCCCATGAAGCCTACCCCTGCTCCCTCCCACCCCCGTTCCCGCGTTTTCCGTCGCGCCGTCTGCGCCGCTGCGCTGTGCGCGTGCGCCACACTCCCGCCGACCTTCGCCGCCCACTGGCCCGCCTGGCGCGGTCCGAACGGCGACGGCACCACGACCACGGTGAAGAATCTCCCCGCCGAGTGGAGCCCGACGCAGCACATCAAATGGAAACAGGAAATGCCCGCGTGGAGCGGCTCTTCCCCCGTCGTCTGGGGTGACCGCATTTTTCTCAACACCCCGTCCAAGGAAATCGTCGCCGCCCCGGCCGAAACACCCCCGCCGGCCCCGCCTCCCGGACCCGACGGCAAGAAGGGCAAAGGCAAGGGCGGCGGCCGCGGCCCCGCCGGCGGCTCCATCGGCGGCCAGGAACTCCTGCTCCTCTGCCTCGACCGCGCGACCGGCCGGGAGCTGTGGCGCAAACAGGTCGACCGCGGCAACGAGTTCAAAATGCAGCACAACTCGTCGAGCCCCTCGCCGGTCACCGACGGGACCCACGTCTGGACGGTGTCCGGCAACGGCCTGATCGCCTGCTTTGATTTCGCCGGCACCGAAAAATGGCGGTTCAATCTCGTGGAAAAATACGGCGTCCTCGGCGCCAACCACGGCTACGGCACCTCCCCCGTCCTCGTCGACGGGAAACTCGTCGTCCAAGTGCTCCACGGCATGAAAACCAAGGAGCCGTCCTATCTCCTCGCGCTCAACGCCACCACCGGCGCCGTCGCCTGGCGCGTCGAACGCCCCACCGACGCGCTGCGCGAATCGCCCGACGCCTACACCACGCCGGCCGTCGCCGTGATCGACGGCCGGAAACAGCTCGTCGTCCTCGGCGGCAATTACCTCACCGGCCACGACGCCGCGACGGGCGCCGAGCTCTGGCGCGCCGGCGGCCTGAATCCCAAAAACGACGGCGCGTTCCGCGTCGTCCCGTCCCCCACCGTCCGCGACGGCATGATCTTCGCCCCCACCCGCAAAATCCCGCTCCTGGCGTTCCGCGCCGGCGGCCAGGGCGACATTTCCACCAGCCGCCTCGCCTGGAGTTGGACCGACCCGCGCACCGCCCCCGACGTGCCCAGCCCCGTCAGCGACGGCCCGCGGTTCTACATGGCCTCCGACAACGGCACGCTCACCTGCCTCGATGCCAAGACCGGCGCCGTGATCTACGGGCCCGAAGACACCGGCATCGGCCGCACCTGGGCCTCGCCCATCCTCGCCGACGGCAAGATCTACCTCACCGGCCAGACCGGCGAAACCGCCGTCATCCAGGCCGGCCCCGCCTACAAACTCCTCGCGAAAAACGCCCTCGACGGCAGCTACACGCTCTCCACCCCGGCCTTCGTCGACGGCGAAATCATCCTCCGCACCGGCACACACCTTTACTGCCTGACGCAGTAGCCGCCGGCTCGCCTTCGTCCTCCTCGGACCGCGCATCGCTTTCCCGCGCGGTGCGTCTCCCCGTGCGCCTCACCCCATGACGAACCTCCAACTCGCCGTTCACTTCTTCTTCCAGATCGGGGTGATCTTGGTCGTGTGCCAGGTCGTCGGCATCCTCGGCAAGCGAGCCGGGCAACCCCAGGTGGTTTCGGAAATGATCGGCGGCGTCCTGCTCGGGCCCTCGCTGCTTGGCCTGTTTTTCCCGGCGATCTCGGCGGGGATTTTTCCGCCCGAGACGCTGCGTATCCTGTTTCCAATTTCGCAGCTCGGGCTCGCGGCTTACATGTTTGTCGTCGGGATGGAGTTCCGGGTGGACATCGTGCAGCGGCAGATGCGCAGCGCACTGGCGGTCTCGGTCGCGGGCATGGTGACCCCGTTCGTGCTCGGCGCGGGGCTCGGCTGGTTTTTTTACCACCACACGGCATTCTTCCCGCCGCGAACCTCGCTGATGGAGGCGATGCTGTTTCTCGGGGCGTCGATGTGCATCACGGCGTTTCCGATGCTGGCGCGGATCATCCATTTCAAGGGGCTCACCGGCACCACCATGGGCACGGTGGCGCTCGGGGCCGGGGCGCTGGACGACGCGGCGGCGTGGTGCCTGCTGGCCATTGTGCTCGCCAGTTTTGACGGCGTCCTCGCGCAAGCCATGACCAACATCGCCAGCGGCCTCGGCTATGTCGCGGCGGCCTTGTGGGTCATCCGACCGCTGCTCGCGCGGTGGGCGCGCGGAGTCGAGGCGCGCGGCGAATTGGCGGAGCGCGAATTTGTGCTGCTCCTCGCGCTCATGGCGTTCGGCGCGTGGTTCACGGACCTCATTGGGCTCCATGCGGTGTTCGGCGCGTTTGTCATGGGGATTGCGATGCCGCGCGGCCTGGTGACGAAGGAGCTGATCGCGCGCATCCAGCCGCTCACCGTCGCGCTCCTCCTGCCGCTGTTCTTCACCTTCTCGGGCCTCAACACCCAGATCGGCCTCCTCGATTCCGCCTACCTCTGGGGCATGACGGGCCTCATTTTGGTCGCGGCGATCGGCGGCAAAGGCGTCGCGTGCTGGCTCGCCGCGCGGGCGACGGGCCTTTCCCACCGCGAGTCGCTCGGCATCGGCACCCTGATGAACGCCCGCGGGCTGATGGAACTCATCATCATCAACATCGGCCTCCAGCGCGGCATCATCTCCCCGGCCCTGTTCGCCACCCTCGTCATCATGGCCGTCGTGACGACCCTGATGGCCTCCCCGCTGTTCGAATTGCTCGTCGGCCGCCACCGCCCGCCCGCGACATCGACTTAGGTCGCTTCGCCCCGGCCCGCCGCCCCGGCCCCAAAATCCCCAGCCCCGCCCTGCTTTCACAATCGGCGCGAGAATTGCATTGATGCCCGCCCCGCCACCGTTCGGCATCCGTTCCTCCTCCGCCCGCCTTGCCCACCTCCTGCGCCATGACCCCGGCCCGCCTCTGTGTCCTTCTCCTCCTCACCGCGACGTCCGCCGTCGCCGCCCCGGCCCCGCGCGATGAATGGCCCGAATTTCGCGGCCCGACCGGTCAGGGCCACACGACCGCCACCGGTCTGCCCCTCGAGTGGTCCGCGGAAAAAAATGTCGTCTGGAAACAGCCCGTCCCCGGCACCGGCTGGTCCTCCCCCGTCGTCGGCCACGGCCGCATTTACCTGACCACCGCCCTGCCGGGCCCCGGATCGACCCCGTCGCTCCGCACCCTGTGTCTCGACGCCGGCGACGGCCGCGTGCTCTGGAACACGGAAGTCTTCACCGCGGCGGAAAGCCGGGAGCAGACGATCCACCAAAAAAACTCCCAGGCCAGTCCCACCCCGATTCTCGCCGGCGAGCGCCTCTACGTCCACTTCGGCCACCACGGCACCGCCTGCCTCGACCTCGCCGGCCAAATTCTCTGGCGCAACCAAGACCTCGGCTACGCTTCGGTGCACGGCAACGGCGGCTCGCCCGCCCTCGTCGGTGACCGCCTCATCTTCAGCGCCGACGGTTCCGCGTCCCCGTTCGTCGTCGCCCTCGCCGCCCGCACGGGCGAGGTCGTCTGGAAGGTCGCCCGCACCGCGGACGCCAAACAAAAATTCTCCTTCGCCACCCCACTCCTCATCACCGTGGACGGTCGGCCCCAGCTCATCTCGCCCGGCAGCGGCGCCGTCTCCGCGCTCGATCCGGCCGACGGGCGCGAACTCTGGCGCGTGCGCTACGGCGGCGGCTACTCCGTCGTCCCGCGGCCCGTGTTCGCCCACGGCTTGTTGTTCCTCGCCACCGGCTACAACCGCGCCGATCTCCTCGCCCTCCGCCCCGACGGCGCGGGCGATGTCACCGACACGCACCTCGCGTGGCGCACCACCAAGGGCGCCCCGCTCACCCCGTCCGTCGTGGTCGTCGGCGACGAACTCTTTGCCGTCAACGACGCCGGCATCGCCTCGTGCTGGGACGCGCGGACCGGCACCTTGCACTGGCAGGAGCGGCTCGAGGGCAACTACTCCGCCTCGCCGATCGCCGCCGAGGGAAAGATCTATTTCCTCAGCGAAGACGGCGTCGGCACCGTCGTTCGGGCCGCGCGCACCTTCGAAAAAATCGCGACCAACAAACTCGGCGAACGCACCCTGGCCTCCTACGCCGCAAGCGACGGCGCCCTGTTCATCCGCACCGCCACGCAGCTTTACCGCATCGGCCTAAAATAACGCCGCCCCCTCCACCCTGTGATGAACTGCCGCCGGCCCCTCCTCGCCTCGCTCCCGGGCAAACTCACCGTGGTGAAGGCCGGCGGGCTCAAACCCGCCATCCGCCAACAGGGCGACTTCGGGGAACGCATCGTCGCCAACCCCGCCCTCGTCGGCGACCGGCTCTCCCTCCGCCCGTCGACCCGCCTCTGGGCTTTTTGAATACACGCTCCGCATGACCCATCCAGCCGCCGTCCTGCCCAAACTCCCCGCCGCCCTCGCCCGCGTTCCGTTCTACTACGGCTGGGTCATTCTGGGCCTCGCCGCCGTCGCCATGGTCGGCACCCTGCCCGGCCGCACCCAGGGCCTCGGCCTCATCACCGAGTCGCTCCTCAAAGATCTGTCGCTCGACCGGCTCGCGTTCGCCCAGATGAATCTCTGGGCCACGCTGCTCGGCTCGCTGTTCTGCATCGGCGTCGGCCGCTTGCAGGATCACCTCGGCAGCCGCACCATTCTCCCGCTCGTCGCCGGCCTCCTCGGCGCGGTGGTGCTGGCCATGAGCGCGACGACCAGCGCGGCCGTCCTGTTCGGGTTGCTCGTGTTGTCGCGCGGCCTCGGCCAAAGCGCCCTCTCCGTCGTGAGCCTCGCGATGGTCGGCCAATGGTTCCGGCGCCGCCTCAACCTCGCCATGGGCCTCTACGCCGTCGTGCTCAGCCTGGGCTTCATGGTGGCGTTTCCCATCGTGGGCTCCGTCGTGGTCTCCGACGGCTGGCGCACCGCCTGGGCCGGCCTCGGCTGGTGCCTCCTGCCCGGCCTCGCCCTGACCGCCTGGTGGCTCGGCCGGCGCGGTCCGGAGGACTGCGGCCTCGCCATGGAAAACGACGCGACGCCCGCCGCCCCGGCCGCAACGCCGAGTTTCACGTGGGGCCAGGCGCTGCGCACACCGGCCTTCTGGGTCTTCGCGCTGGCCAGTTCCGTCTACAACCTCGTCGCCTCGGGCATCGGTCTGTTCAACGAGTCCATCCTCGCCGAGCGCGGCTTTCCCGCCGGCATCTACCACCGCAGCCTCGTCGTCTGCGCCCTCCTGTCCCTCGTGGGTAATTTCCTCGGCGGCTGGCTCGCCTCCCGCTGGAGCATGCACCGGCTGATGGCCCTCACCATGGTGCTCCTCGCCGGCGCCCTCGCCGGGCTGCCCTCCCTGCGCACCGTCGCCCAGGTCGACGCCTTCGCCGTCGTCATGGGGCTCGCCGGCGGCTTCGTCATCGTGATCTTCTTCAGCTTCTGGGCCGAGACCTTCGGCCGCGCGCACCTCGGCCGCATCGTCGGCACCGCCCAAATGATGACCGTCGTCTCGTCCGGCGTCGGCCCCCTCCTCCTCGCCCAATGCCACGCCGTGACCGGCTCCTACGCCGCGGTGTTCTACACGCTCGCCGCGGTGGTGTCGCTCCTCGCCCTCGCCGCCTGGACCGTAAAACTCCCCCGCCCCATCCCCTCCCCATGAAATGTTTTGGTCTCGCCGGCTCGCCTCCGCCCGGTTCCGCCGCCCCCCGCCGCCAGAGCTCGTCGGTGCTCTTCGGCGGCATCAGTTTCTCCGTGGTCAGCCTGCTGGCCTATTCGATCTGGGCGTTCCGCCTCGTCCCCGGCACGGCCGGACTCTACTCGACCACCGCCTTGGTTTACGTCGGCCTCGGCGGGCTGGCACTCAGCCGCCTGGTCGCCGCGCCCGGCGCGTGGAAACGTTTCCCCCCGTGCTTCGCCCTCGCCTTTCTCGCCTATGCGGCGGGCTGGTGCGTGCTTTGGTTCGGCTTGCGCGGACGCTACCAGGCCGACCTCTTCGGCGCCGCCGCGGGCCTCGCGGCGATGACCTGGCTCCTGCAGCGCGCCTTCGGCCGCACGCCGGGTTTCCTGCTGCTCTTCGCCGGGCTCTTCGCCCTCCACAGCGCCGGCTATTACCTCGGCGAGCAACTCTACGCCGCCGTCCGCGGCCCCAACGGTCGTCTACTGTGGGGCGCGGCCCACGGCCTCGGCTTTGGGGCCGGACTCGGTTTCGTCCTCCACCGCTGCCAAGCGCCCGCCCCCGCCAACACGGCCCCGCATCCATCCGCCTAACCGGAACGTACTACTCGGTCCCCCCGTTTTTCCCCTTCGCTTTCGCACCGCCATGTCACCCTCTCCCTCCTCCGAAAACTACGACGCGATCATCATCGGAGCCGGTCCCGCCGGCTCGTCCGCCGGGGCCCTCCTCGCCGAATACGGTCACCGCGTGCTCATCCTCGAGCGCGAGAAATTCCCCCGCTACCACATCGGCGAATCCCTCATTCCGTTCACCTTCCAGCCGCTCCAGCGCCTCGGGATGATCCCGAAAATGAAGGGCTCGCACTTCGTGAAAAAATACAGCGTGCGCTTCGTCCAGCCCGAGGGCGGCCGCTCCCAGCCGTTTTATTTTTTCAACCGCTATGACAAGGACACGATCGCGCAGTCCTGGCAGGTGCTGCGCTCCGAGTTCGACCAGATGATGCTCGACAACGCCCGCGAAAAGGGCGCCGACGTCCGCGAGGAATCCTCCGTCACCCGTCTCATCATGGACGGCGAGGCCGTCGTCGGGGTCGCGGTGACCGACCGGGCCGGCCGCACCTACGAGGTGCGCGCCCCCATCACCCTCGATTGCACGGGCAAGGAGGCGTTCGCCTCGAACCGCAACGGCTGGCGCGAGCGCGACCCGTTCCTCAACAAAATCGCCGTGTGGACCTACTACAAGGATTCGAAGCGCGCCGAGGGCCTCGACGAGGGCGAGACCACCGTCGCGTTCATCCCGCACAAGGGGTGGTTTTGGCATATCCCGCAGCACAACGGCATGGTGAGCGTCGGCGTCGTCGCCGACGGCAAATACCTCACCCGCGACGGCGTCAAGGACCCGCAGGCCATGTTCGAGCGCGAGATCGACGAAAACCTCTGGATCAAAGACCATCTCTCCGTCGGCCGCTCCACCGGCGAATACTGGGTGACCAGCGAGTATTCCCGCCACTCCCGCTACTGCGCCGCACCCGGTCTCGCGCTCGTCGGCGACGCCTTCGCGTTCCTCGATCCCGTGTTCAGCAGCGGCGTGATGCTCGCCCTCAAGAGCGGCCAACTCGTCGCCGAAACCGTGCACGCCGGCCTCGTCGACGGCGACCTCTCGCCCGAACGCTTTGCCGACTACGGCGCCGCCATGCGCACCGGCGTGGAAAACATGCGCAAACTCGTCTATGCGTTCTACAATCCGACCTTCTCCTTCAAGCAGGTGATCGACCGTTACCCCGAGGCGGGCGGGGACATCACCGACTGCCTGTCCGGCGACCTGAGCAAGGATTTCTCGCGCCTCTGGAGCCAGTTTCGCGAGTTTGTGCCGATCCCCGACGATCTGCCCTACGGCGAACCGCTCGTCGCCACCGTCGCGGCAAAGTAGCCGTGCGTCCGTCGGCGCGGGCTCCGACGGACCGGCCCGGCGGCCGCCGTCAGCGCCCGTCCGCCCGCACGTCGTAGCACGACACGGTGTCGTGGTAGCGCAGGTAGAGCCGGCCGTCATGGATCACCGGATGCGCCCACGCATCGCGGTCGCGCGCCGCCGCGAGCCGGAACCGTCCCCGCACCGCAAATTCCTTTTCGGTCGGTTCCAGCAGCGCCATCCAGCCGTCCTCGGCGAGCGTGTAGAGCCGCTCGTCGGCCCACATCGTCGTGCCTTTCAAAAACTCCGCGCTCTCGTAAAGCAGGGCGCCGGTCCGCGCATCGAGCGCCTGCCAGCTGCCGCGGCGCGGATAGGTCGAGCCGTACAACCGCCCGTCGCGGTGCACCACGCCGCCCTGACAGGTGTCGAGCGCCGTGGTCCAGCCGTCTTCGACGCCCACCGGTTGGCCGGCCGCGCGCGGCGCGACGAGCCGGTAGAGTTGGCCCGGCGGACCGATCGGGGCGGTCATGAACACCGCGTCGCCCACCAGCACGGGCGAAACCGCGAGCACGGAATACCGCGTGACCCGCGGCCGCGTCCATTGCAGCACGCCCGTGTCGGCGTCGGCGCAGTAGAGTTGCCGCTGCGTGCAGCCGATCACGAGCCGCCGGCCGGCGAACGTCACCAGAATCGGCGCGGCATAGGTGGCACTCTCGCGCTGTTCGGGCGCAGGACCGGCTTGCGGGATTTTCCACCGCAGCTCCCCCGTGCGCGCCTCAAGCGCGACCAGCATCGCGTCGCGCCCGCCCGCCGTCGCATACACGGCCTGGTCGTCCACGAGCAGGCATTCGCTGAACCCCCACGTGATGTTCTCCGCCCCGAAACGTTGCGCCAGATCGACCGCCCAGAGTTCCCGCCCCGTCGCCGCGTCGAGACACACGATCCGGCCGTGGGCATTCTCATGATACAACCGGCCGTCGCGGTAAGTGACCGACGTGCGCGCCCCCTGGTATTGGTTGAGCCACGCGTCGCCGTTGCGCGCCGACCACAGCGGCTGGCCCGCGAGATCGTAGGCGAGAATGCGCATCTCGGCGTCGAAATCGCCGGTCACGTAGAGCCGGCCGCCGCCGATGATCGTCGACGAGAAACCGCGCCCCGCCCCCTTCGCCGACCAGAGCAATTTCGGCCCGCCCTCGGGCCACGTCGCGAGCAGCCCGCGCTCCTCGCTGACGCCGTCGCGGCGCGGCCCGCGAAACTGCGGCCAGCCCGGCTCCGGCGAAGCCACGAGCGACGCGGACTCCGCGAACGCCAACCCGGCGCCCGCCAGGAACGCCGCCACCCGCACGACGCGCCGCGCCGTCTTCATTTTTCGCCGATGCACCACAGCGACTCCTGCCGCCCGTCGCCCTTTTTCGCACTGCGCAAATAGATGCGCCCGCCGCAGATTGCGGGCGTGGCGAGGGCCTCGTCGCCGAGCGAATTCTGGGCGAGCAGTTTGCCGAAACCCTGCGCCGTCGCCTCGAACACCGAGGTCACGCCCCGCAGGCTCGTCGCATAAAACCGGTCGCCCACCAGCACCGGCGACGCGTAGTAGTCCTTGTCGACTTTCTCCCGCCACACCTCCTCGCCGGTGTCGGCTTTCCAGCACACCGCGTGGCCCGTGTCCAACATCGCGAACAGATGCCCGTCGCGCACCAGCATCGACGGCACGTAGACGCGCACATTGTTTTGCCAGGCGATCTTGCCGGAGCCGTCGGCCTCCACCGCCGTCACGTTGTTCTTCGGATAACCCCCGCTCACGAACACCCGCCGGCCGTCGGTCACCGCCGTCACGACCGTTTCGTCGGTCGAGCCCTCGATCTCCCACAGTTTCTTCCCGGTGAGCGGATCGAAGCTGGCGACCACTCCGCAGCCGCCGAGCACGGCCTGCGTGC
Source organism: uncultured Opitutia bacterium (assembly GCA_903948415.1). Classification (GTDB taxonomy): domain Bacteria; phylum Verrucomicrobiota; class Verrucomicrobiia; order Opitutales; family Opitutaceae; genus GAS368. The sequence continues at coordinate 17,945 of CAJAYO010000755.1, forward strand.
GGCCCGCGATTTTCACCACCGCCGGCGAGGCATAGTTCGCGACCTTGGGCCGGTCCTGCTGCCAGAGCAGTTTGCCCGTGCGTTTGTCGAGCCCGACGAGTTTGCCGCCGCCTTTGTGGTCGGCCGCCACCAGCACCACCGATTCGTGCACGACCGGCGAAGAGCCAAAACCCTGGTGCGGCACGTAGTCGGACACGCGCTGCTGCCAGAGAATTTTCCCGGCCGGGTCGAGCGCCGTCGCGTGAATCGCCTTGTCGTGCAGAAAATTCACATACAGCCGCTCGCCGTCCCACGTCACCGAGCCCGAGGCCTGCGAGGTGTTGCGATGTCCGATGGTGTCGAGCGGCCCGCGGTGGACGACCGTCTCCCATTGTGGCTGCCCGCTGGCCCGGTCAAAACAGAGCACGAATTGCTCCTGCTTGGCCTCGTCGGCGCTGGTCAGGTAAACGTGCCGGCCCACCACGATGGGCGTGCTGTGCCCCCGCCCGCGGATCGGCGCCCGCCAGACGACGTTTTCCGTTTCGCTCCATTTCACCGGCACCGTCTGACCGGCCGCCGCGTGACCGTCGGCGGTGGGGCCGCGCCATACGGGCCAATCGGCGCTGGGCGCGGCATGGGCGGCCAAAACGCCGAAAAGAAACGGGACCGAGAGAAGGGCGGGATAAATCTTCATGGGGAGGGAGGGGAACGGGCGGTGCAGGAGTTGGCCGATTCCCGGGCGCACGGCAAGCGCGCGCCACGCGGTCCGTCGGTCGAATTCTCTTTGACCGCGCATGCTCCGCCGCCTGTGCTTCGACCCGCCCGCAGCGTCGGCGCCCCGCTCCACCCCTCGACCCCATGACTTCACTTCCCCGCCTCCTCTTTTTTTCTCTGACCGCCACGGCAAGCCTCGTCATCACCGCGGGGGCGCAGGAATGGACGCGCTTCCGCGGCCCCAACGGCACCGGCATCAGCGTCACCCAGGGCGTGCCGGCAGTGTGGACCGAAAAAGAGTTTGCCTGGCGCGTGCCGATCGCCGGCCAGAGCCACTCCCAGCCGGTCATTTGGGGCGACCGGATGTTCCTGTTAACCGCGACGGATTTCGGCCAAGAACGCGCGCTCGTGTGCGTGCGCAAGACCGACGGACAGCCGTTGTGGACGAAGTCTTACCCGCTCCCCATGCCGCGGCTCGGCAATAAAAATACCGGCTACGCCAACACGTCCCCGGTGGTGGACGCCGAACGCGTCGTCGCCTGCTTCGTGTCGAACGACCACTTCTGGGTGCGGGCCTTTGACCACGCCGGCCGGGAACTCTGGAGCCGCGATCTCGGCACCTTCGTCGCCCAGCACGGCCATGGCGCCTCGCCCATGATTTACGGGGGCCACGTGATCGTGACCAACGACCAGGATGGCGTCAGCTCCGTCGTCGCGCTGGACCTGAAGACCGGCGCGGTGGCGTGGAATTCCCCGCGGGGCGCCGGCCGCAACGCCAATATCGCCACCGCCTACTGCACCCCCATCACCCACACCCGCGCCGACGGCTCCGTCGAACTGCTGCTCACGAGCCAGTCGCATGGCGTCTCCAGCCTCGATCCCCAGACCGGCGCCCTCAACTGGGAGGCGCCCGTGTTCACCAAGCGCATGGTCGCCTCCGCCGTGGTCGCCGGCGATCTGGTCATCGGCAGCTGCGGCCAGGGCGGCGGCGCCGGCAATTACCTGGCCGCTATCAAACTCGGCGGCTCCGGTGACGTCAGCAAAACCCACGTCGCCTACCAACTCACCAAGGCCACCCCCTACGTGCCGACCCCCCTCTACCTCGACGGGCGGCTCTATCTCATCAGCGACGCCGGCATCGCCACGGCCCTCGACGCGGCCACCGGCCGCGAACTCTGGACCGCCCGGTTGCGCGCCGAGTTCTTCAGTTCGCCCGTCCTGATCGGCGGAAAAATCTACTGCGCCTCCACCAAGGGCGAAATGATCGTCCTCGCCACCGGCGACACGTTCCAGGAACTCGGGCGCAGCCCCCTCGGCGAAGGCACCCACAGCACCCCTTGCGTCGACGGCGGCCGGCTCTACGTGAAAACCTTCACTCACCTCGTCTGCATCGCCGCCCCATGATCCGCCCCCGCCTCACTCTCTGCAGCCTCGCCGCCCTCGCCGCCGCCGTCCTCCGCGCCGACGACTGGCCGATGCTCGGCGGCCGCCCGGACCGCAACATGGTCTCGCGCGAGGCCGGTCTGCCCCTCGACTGGAGCGCCGGCGGCAAGATCCCCCGAAAAAACCTCAAGTGGTCCGCTCCCCTCGGGAAAGTCACCTTCGGCGCCCCCGTCATCAGCGGCGGCCGCGTCTTCATCGGCACCGACAACGACCCGAAGGACCACACCGAGCACCGCGGCGTGTTCAAATGCTTCGCCGAAAACGACGGCCGTCTCCTCTGGGCGGCCACCCACGAAAAACTCCGCAATCCCGCCGAGGACGACGGCACCATCGGCGTCACCTCCACCCCGTGTGTCGCCGGCGACTACGTCTATTACGTGAGCAATCGCGCCGAGCTCGTCTGCCGCGCCGTGCAGGACGGCCGCGAAGTCTGGCTGATCGACCTGCGCGCCACCCTCGGCGTCCTCCCCAACCAGGCCTCCTCTTCGTCGCCCCTCATCGCCGGCGGCCTGCTCTTTGTCGTCACGGGCAACTCGGCGGACTACAAGACCGGCAAGGTCAAAAACCCCGCGGCGCCGAGCTTCCTCGCCGTGGACGCGAAGACCGGCCGCATCGTCTGGCAGGACAACTCCCCCGGCAGCCGCATCCTGACCGGCCAGTGGGGCTCGCCCGGATACGGCGTCGTCGACGGCGTGCCGCAGGTGGCGTTTCCGGGCGGCGACGGCTGGCTCTACTCGTTCGAACCCGCGACCGGAAAACTCCTCTGGAAATTCAACGGCAAAGCGCACGAGAAACCGTCGGCCTCGGGCGAACCGGAGACCGTCTTCCAGTTCCTCGCCGCCCCGGTCTTCGTCGGCGACCGCGTGTTGGCCGCGATCGGCGAGCCCGAAGCCGGCTCCGGCCCCGGCGCCCTCCGCTGCCTCGACGCGCGCCAACGCGGCGACGTCACGAAAACCGCCGAGCTCTGGCGCCTCTCCGGCGAAGACTTCAACGACAGCATCTCGATGCCCGCCGTGCACGACGGCCTGGTGTACGCCGCCGACACCCCCGGCTACCTCCACTGCCTCGACGCCGCGACCGGCAAAAAACTCTGGCTGCACGACCTGAAAGCCAACATCTGGGGCTCGCCGCTCGTCGCCGACGGCAAGGTCTATGTGCAGAGTTCCGAAGGCGCGGTCGTCGTCTTCGCCGCCGGCCGGGAGAAGAAAATTCTCGCGACCAACAGCGCCCTCCCCGAGCTCCAACACGGCACGCCCGTCGCCGCCAACGGCACCCTCTACATCACCGGACAGACCCAGCTCTTCGCGCTCGCCGTGGAAAAATAGCCGCCCCGCCGCGGCCTCCCGCCGACGCTCCCATGAAATTCCCCCTGTCCTCCGTCCTCGGCCTGCTCGTCTCCACCGTCGCGCTCGGCGCCGCGGACCCGCCCGCCCGGACGGGCCCGAAATTTCCCGACCCCGCCCCGCCCGTCGTCACCCCGCGGCGCGAGGGCCCCGCCCCCGCCGCGCAGGACCACCCCGACGTGACCTTCCATGCCGCGCCCAAGCCGCTCCCCGCGCGCGCCACCACCTCGGACTGGCCGTCGTTCCTCGGTCCGACGCACAACATGGTTTCGCCCGAGACGGCGTTGCTCCAGGAGTTCCCCCGGGACGGCCTTCGCCCCGTCTGGGAAATCAAGAAAGGCGAGGGCTTCGCCGCCCCCGCCATCGCGGGCGACCGGCTCGTGCTGTTTCACCGCGTCGGCGACAACGAGGTCGTCGACTGCCTGCGCCCCCGCGACGGCAAGCGTCTCTGGCAGTTCGCCTATCCGAGCGCCTACCGCGACCGCTACGGCTTCAATTCCGGCCCGCGCGCCAGCCCCGTCATCGCCGCCGGCCGCGTCTTCACCTTCGGCGCCGAGGGCCGCCTCCACTGCCTCGATTTGGACTCGGGCCAGGTGCTCTGGCGCCGGGAACTCCTCGCCGAGTTCGGGCTCAAGCAGGATTTTTTCGGCGTCGCCTCCACCCCGCTCGTCGAGGGCGACCGGCTCATTATCAATCTCGGCGTGCCCGGCGGCCCCTGCGTCGCCGCCTTCGACACCCGCACCGGCCAACTCGCCTGGGGCGCCGGCACCACCTGGGGCCCGAGCTACGCCTCCCCCGTCCCGGCCACCATCCACGGCCGGCGGCGGGTCTTCGTGTTTGCCGGCGGCGAAAGCAAACCGCCGACCGGCGGCCTGCTGTGCCTCGACCCCCTCACCGGTCAGGTGGACTTCACGTTCCCCTGGCGCGGCACCCGCTACGAGTCCGTCAACGCCGCCTCGCCCGTCGTCGTCGGCCACCAGGTCTTCATCGCCGAGTGCTACGGCGCGGGCGGCGCACTCCTGGACCTGCTGGCCGACGGCACCGCGCGCCCGGCGTGGAAGAACCCCACCTTCGGCATGCACTTCATGTCCGCGATCCACCAGGACGGCTTCCTCTACGGCGTCCACGGCCACGGCCCCAACGACGCGGATCTCGTCTGCGTCGATTTGAAGACCGGGCGCGAACGCTGGCGCGCCCAACCCACCTGGCAGGAAAAAATCGAGTCGGCCCGCGGGCCCCGCGACCTCACCGTCGGCACCTTCCGCTCCTCGCTCCTGCACGTCGACGGCCGCGCCCTGTGTCTCGGCGAATTCGGCCACCTGCTCTGGCTGGACCTGTCGCCCGACGGCTACCGCGAACGGTCCCGCACCTGGCTGTTCGCCGCCACGGAAACCTGGACGCCTCCCGTGCTCTCCCACGGTCTGCTCTACGTCTGCCAAAACACCCGCGGCTCCCTCCGCAACGAGCCCACCCGCCTCCTGTGTTACGATCTCCGCGCCACCGAATAATCCGTCCTCCGCGCCCTGCGCTCCCTCCTCGTCCAGCCATGCCCGCTCGCGCTCACCCGCTCGTCCTCGCCGCCGCCCTCCTCGCCGCCACCCTCTCCGTTTCCGCCGCCTCGTGGCCCCAATACCGCGGACCGAACGCCAGCGGCCTCGACGCCTCCACCCCGCTCCCGACCTCGTGGAACAGCGCGACCGGCGAAAACATCCGCTGGCAAACCCCGCTCCCCGGCTTGGCCCACGCTTCGCCGATCGTATCCGGCGACCGAATCTACGTCACGACTGCGATCAGCGCCGCCGGCGCGGTTGATCTGAAGGTCGGACTCTACGGCGACATCGGCGCGGCCAAAGACAACGCCTCCCACCAGTGGCGCCTCCTCGCCCTCGACCGGGCCACCGGAAAAATCCTCTGGAACCGCCTCGGCCACGAAGGCGTGCCAAAATCCGTCCGCCACACCAAGGCCACGCACTGCAACTCCACCCCCGCCACCGACGGCACGCGCATCGTCGCCATCTTCGGCAGCGAGGGCCTGTTTTGTTTCGACGCCACCGACGGCCG
>CAJAYO010000756.1 GCA_903948415.1 uncultured Opitutia bacterium
CGGAGGCACGGTGGTCTGCCCGCGGGCGCTGCTCTTCCAGACGGCGCGCAACCTCGCGCTCAACCAGATCCGCCACCGCAGCTACACCCATCCGATCGCGTTAACGGAAACCGATCTCTCGGGTGTCTTGGACGATGGCATTGGCGTGCCGGAAGCGGTCGCCCACGCCGAAGACATCCAAATGCTCATCGCCGCCATCCAGTCGCTGCCCGAACGCTGCCGCCACGTTTTCACCCTGCGCAAGATCTACGGTCTTTCGCAGAAGGAAATCGCGCAAAAACTCGGCATCTCGGAAAACACCGTCGAGGTCCAGGGCGCCATCGGCATCCGCAAATGCGCCGCGTATTTCCAACGCCACGGCGACGCGCCGCGGCCTTCGCGATGACGCCTTCGACGTCCGATGATTTCGATCCGGCGGATGTCGCGGCCGGCTGGGTGATGCGCCAAGACCGCGGCCTCTCGCCCGGCGAGCAGGACGAGTTCCTGCTATGGCTGGCGGCCGATCCGAGTCATGGCGAGGCGATGGCCCGCCACCGCCGCGCCTGGGAGAACTTTGACCGCCTCGCCGGCCTGCATGCGTCGGTGCCCGCCGTCCCGGATCCCGATTTGCTCGCACCGCGCACGCGCGCACGGCCGCAGCGAGCCTGGCGCCGGCTGGCCGGGTTGGCCCTGCCTCTGGCTGCGGTCGCGACCATCCTGCTCGTCGTCGCAAACCGATCCATGCCCGTGGCGGTTACCTCCGCCGATGCGTCGTTGGCGGCGGCACAGCTGACGCCGATTGAAGAGCGCACGCTCGAGGATGGTTCGACGATTCGGTTGAACCGCGGCGCCACCCTCCACGTCGCATTTACGCCCGACGAACGCCGCGTGCGCCTCGAACGCGGCGAGGCGGACTTCGCCGTCGCGAAGGATTCCGCCCGGGCCTTCGTCGTCGAATCCGGTGGCGTGAAGATCCGCGCGGTCGGCACCGCGTTCAACGTTCGCCTCACCGAACACGCCATCGAGGTCATCGTCACGGAAGGCGTAGTCGCGCTGGCGCGCGGCGGTTCAGGCGACGACGGCGTTTGGCCCACGCTCGCCGCCGGCGAGCGCGCACTCGTGCCGCGCGGGGCGGGCGGCGCACCCGTGGTGGGCAAGCTCTCCCAGGAGGAAATCGATCGCCGGCTCGCGTGGCAGCCGCGCCTGCTCGGCTTCACCGACGAATCCCTCGCCACCATCCTCAACGAATTCAACCGCCACAACCCGGTCGTCCTGCGCGTGGCCGACCCCGCGTTGCGCGAACTGCGCCTCACGGTGCGCTTCCGCTCCGACAACGTTTCCGGTTTCCTGCGGCTCCTCGCGGCGGACTTCGGCGTCCGGTCCGAGCCGGACGGGAGCGGTGAAATCGTTTTGCGGGCCGCGCGCTAGATTTTTCTGGAACTACGGGATAACGGAAACGCGACCGCCGCGTGTCTTGGGTGGACCCCACTCCCCCTATGCCTTCATCCCGCTTCCTTGCCCTCGTCTCGGCGCTGCTGCTGGCCTTCGCCGCCGCCCCGGCCAGCGCCGCCCAGTCACCCGCACCCGAAGCGATGCGCCGTTTCGATGTTCCCGCCGGGGACGCCACCCAGACGCTCGCCCGCTTCGCCGAACAGGCGGAGCGCGAGATCGTGTTCTCCCCGACCAGCGTGCGCGGCGTGCAGACCAACGCCGTGCGCGGCAATTTGTCCCCGCGCGAAGCCTTGGATCTGCTCGTGGCAACGACTCAGCTCGTCGTCAGCCGCGATGCCACCACGGGAGCCCTGGCGGTGAAAAAGGGCGTCACCGACGCCAACGCGACGCGGGCCGCGCCACCCGAAAGCCTGGACCGCCCGCAGCCTCCCCCACAGGCCGCATCCGAAGTGGTCCAGCTCTCCCCCTTTCAGGTCACCTCCGGCACCGAAAAGGGATATCTCGCCACCCAGACGCTCAACGGCACGCGTCTCAACACCTCGCTGCGCGACGTCGGCGCCGCCCTGACGATCTTCACCGAGCGCCTGCTTGACGACCTCGCGGCCAGCAGCGTCAACGACCTCGTCGCCTTCGCGCCCAACACCGACCCCTATGTCGGCAACGTCCTCGACACCACGGGCAGCGGCAATGCGTTTCTCACCACCCAGAGCCCGCAGTATGTGACGCGCGGCGGCAACACGGCGCTGGTCAGCCAGGATTTCTTCAGCACGCCGTCCGTCCCGCCCGATCGCTACAACGCCGAGAACCTCACGTTCTCCCGCGGCCCCAACGCCATTCTCTTCGGCCTGGGAAATCCCGCCGGCGCGTTCACCTCCTCGACCAAGCGCGCGCAGTTTCGCAACACCTACCAAGCCGAGCTGCGCGGCGACGACAACGGCGGTCTGCGCGCGACCGTCGATCTCAACCGCGTGCTTCTGCCCAACCGCCTCGCGTGGCGCTACGCCGGCCTCCACGAAAACGCCGAGGGTTTCCGCTCGCCGAGCGGCAACGAGCAGCGCCGGCATTTCTTCACCGCGCGCTACACGCCGTTTCGGACCACGTCACTGCGGGCCAACTACGAGTCCGGCGACCTCAAGACCTTGGCGATCCGGCCGTGGCCCTCGTATGACGGCATCACGCCGTGGATCGCCGCCGGCCGGCCGCTGCTCGCCACCGCCGGGAGCGGGCGCACGCCACTCGCCGGCATCCAAAACGCCTTCGGGGCGCTCGCCCAGAGTCTGGTCGTCACCGACCACACGCCTGCGGGCTCAGTGGTGCCCCCGATGAGCTGGCTCAACCAGGGGCGCAGCGCCAATCCAAGTTTCCCGGGTTTGCCCAATCTCGCGACGTTCCGCTCGCTCGTGAATCCCGGGCTGTTTCCGACGAACGCCAACGTCATCGGCCAGGGTGCGCGGCGCGATCTCGATTTCCACACCTTCGGCGCCAGCTGGGAGCAGCAGCTCGGGCGCGACTTCTTTCTGGAGGCTTCGTTCCATCGCACCCTGAGCGACACGATCGTGAATTCGTCGCTCGGCGGGCAGTTCGACCGGCTCTACGTCGACGTGAACCGCCAGCTGCCGAACGGTGCGCCGAACCCAAACGTCGGGATGCTCTATGTCGATTCCTTCGCAAACATCCTGCCGAACAAATTCGTCGGCGAGACGGAGCGGATCATGTTGGCCTACGAACTCGATTTCGCGCGCTACTGGCCGCGGGCCGGCGCCTGGCTGGGTCGGCATCGGGTCGCGGCCTTCGCCGAGAACAGCGTCGCGGACACGTGGGGAAGCCAGAATCCCTCGACCAACCTCACGCCGATCCCCGGCGCCGGCGCCGCGATCGGCGACCTCACCAACCGCGTGATCTTCCGCTACTATCTCGACCCCGCGAAGGGCGCCACCACCGCCGGCTTCAACGCGGCGGAACGTTACCCGGTGATTTTTGCCCACGATCCGCTGCCCCCGCGCGGTGCGTCCGGCGTGACCCCGGCGCAGGTCGCAGTCTTCGGCGGCACCGCGGCGCAGTCGCACCTCCGCACGCGGGCCTTGGCCTTGCAGAGCTCGTTCTGGCGCGAACGTCTCGTGCTCACCTTCGGCTTGCGCGAGGACACTCAGGTGACCTACCGCGGGACGCTGACGGATTTTGATCCCTGGCGCGACAGCCGCGGTATTTATCCGAATCCGCGGCACTTCAGCGCCACCCGCCATTTTCCCCTCAGCCGGCTGCAGGTCGCGGGCAAGACCCACACGCGCGGCGCGGTGCTCCACGCGCTGCCGTGGCTGAGCTTCTTCGCCAACCAGTCCAACAACCTCCAGCCCAACGCGACCTCCCGCGATCTGGCCGGCCGGCTTCTGCCCAACCAGGAGGGCGACGGCGAGGACTACGGCCTGAAATTCAACCTGCTCCAGGGCCGCGTCGTCGCCGATGTGCTCTACTACAAAAACTACGGCCGCAACCGGCCCGACACCACCGTCGCCAACGGCCTCCACGGCAACTTCCAGAACGACATCAATTCGATCTGGACCACGCTCGCCGCGCGCGAAAGCAAACCGGAATACCTTTCCAATCCCTACGCGTTCATCGGCTCCGTGTGGCCCGACCTCAACACCGGATACTCCGACGGCTACGAAGGCAGCGTCACCGCCAATCTCACACCGGCCTGGCGCCTCACCGTCAATGGCAGCAAGCGCGGACCGGGCAAAACGATCGAGCGCGGCACACTCCTGCGCGGCTACCTCGCGCAATATCTCCCGCTATGGAAGGGCGACGCAGCTTGGCTGGCCACACCGCTCCTCGATGGCTCCTCCGGGGGCGGCACCATCGCGAGCGCCGTGAGCCGCCTCGAAAACACGCTCGCAAATTTCAACGCGCTCGCCGGCCTGCCCACCGACAGCCTCTTCGCCCCCGAGTGGTCGGCGAACCTGATCACGAGCTACGATTTCGCCTCCGTCGCCCGCCTGCGCGGCATCTCGGTCGGGGCCAGCGCCAACCTCCGCGGTCCCACCGTCATCGGTTTCGCCGAGACCGCCGCCGGCGTGGCGATCGCCGGCCGCCCCTATCACGCCAAGGAGTTCGTCACCACGGGCGCCTGGATCACCTACCGGCGAAAGCTGTTCGA
>CAJAYO010000757.1 GCA_903948415.1 uncultured Opitutia bacterium
CGCAACGTGCAGCGCTACGATTCCAACCTCTGGACCTTCGTCGGCCCCGACCACCTCGCCGCCACCGCCGACGACCACGCTGCGCAGATCGCCGCCGTCAATGTCCTCCCCGAGCGCGACACCACCTACGATTTCCCCGCCGTCACGCGCACGAGTATGCGTCGCCTCTACGCGCTCTACCAAGCGCATCCCGATTGGTTTCAATACCGCGACGCCGAGTCCTACCGCTTCTCGACCACCGAGCCCTACGAGGTCAACGAGCGCACCTCCGCCCCATGGCTTGAGTTCAGCGGCGCACTTTTCCGCAACCGCCTCACCTACTCCGGCGGCGTGCGCTACGAACGCGCCGCAGCCGTCGCCCGCGGCAGCCTCGACCGCGGCGCGCGCTACGTGACGAGCCGCGGCCTCGTCGATCAAAGTCTCGCCGGCAACCAAGCCCGCTACGTGCGCAAGGGCGCGCGCGGCACCGGCCAAAACGAGGGCTACTTCCCGAGCCTCCAGCTCAACTATAGCATCCGCGAAAACCTCCTCTTCCGTATCGGCTGGGCCAAGACACAGGCCAAAAATCGTTTCGGTCGCGCGATCATCCCGAGCACGAGTCTCGACTACAATCCCGTCACCACCGGCACCTACGCCGGTCTCGCCGTCGGTACCGCCAACCGCCCCAACCCCGCGCTCCGCCCCTGGACCGCCAACAACTACGAGGTCCACTTCGAATACTATACCGCCCAGGGCGGCGTCATCAGCCTCGGCGGTTTCGTCAAGGACATCAAAAACGTCCAGGTGCAGCAGCTCATCCTTCTGGATACAACCGAGAAACTCGCCGCCCTCGACCTCGAGCCGTCGTTCCTGAATTTCCAAAGCACCACCTGGATCAACCAGGGCATCGGTCAGGTAAACGGCGAGGAACTCTCCGTCCGCCAGCCGCTCGATCCGTGGCTCCCGTCGTTCGCCAAAGGCCTCAGCCTCACCGGCAGCTTCAACCACAACCATCTCGCGCGCTTCAACTACACGGCCGGCAACATCGGCAGCGATTTCCAGAACTACTACGAAAATCAGTTCAAGAGTTCCGTCCGCTACAACCGCGGCAAACTCGGCGCCACCGTCGGCGTCATCCGCAACGGCCGCGTCTATCGTCAGCGCCTCGACATCGCTGCCTCCGCCACCAATCCCGCCATCCGCGGCGACAGCTTCTTCCCGCCCTATACCACGGTCGACTTCAGCGTCGAATACAGTGTCACCCGCTGGGCCCGCCTCTTCGTCTCCGGTCGCAACGTCACCAACGCCCAAAAGACCCGCTACCGCGTCGTCGACGGCGCCCCCGACTGGAGCCGCTTCGCCATCGCGAACAACCTCGGCTTCACCTACACCGCCGGCCTCACCGGCGGCTTCTAGCGTGGGGCGGACTTCAGTCCGCCTTTTCGGCGTATCGCACCCCGTCGCGACGCGCGCCCAACGCCCCGCCCCCGCCGTTTCTCATTGCGCGAGTCCGCCCGCGCCGCGGCAATCCCTCCGCTCCGCGCCCATGCACGTCCTCCTCGCCTTCGACAAATTCAAAGACTCGCTCACCGCGCCCGCCGCCTGCGCCCACGCCGCCGCCGCCCTGCGCGAACGCCACCCCGATTGGACCCTCGACCTCTGCCCGCTCGCCGACGGCGGCGAGGGATTTTGCGAAATCCTCACCCGCGCCGCCGGCGGCACCGTTGAAACCCACACCGTCACCGGCCCCCGCGGCGCCCCCACGCCCGCCACGATTGGCTTCGTCCTCCTCGCCCGCATCCCCGCCGCCGCCCGCGCCCTGCTCAGTCTTTCCGATTCTCCGCGCTCCGCTCCCCGCTCGCCGCTTCCCGCCGACGCCTCCGTCGCCCTCATCGAGATGGCCACCGCCTCCGGCCTCGCCCTCCTCCCCCCCGACCAGCGCGACCCCTGGCACGCCACCACCCTCGGCACCGGCGAACTCATTCGCCTCGCCGCCGCCCGCCCCGGCGTCGTCGCCATCCTCCTCGGCGTCGGCGGCAGCGCCACGAGCGACCTCGGCCTCGGCGCCCTCGCCGCCCTCGGCCTCACCTTTCACGCCGCCGCCGGCTCACCGCTCTCGCCGCCCCTCCCCGCCCACTGGCCGCAAATCACCCGTCTCTCCGGAACTCTCCCCGCGGCCCCCTCCCTCCCACCCATCCGCATCGCCTGCGACGTGACCAATCCGCTCCTCGGTCCCCGCGGCGCCGCCGCCACCTACGGCCCGCAAAAAGGCCTCCGCCCCGCCGACCTCGCCCGCCTCGATCACGAAAGCGCGCGCCTCGCCCTCCTCCTCTGCGCCCACACCCGCCGCCCCGACTCCCTCATGGACGTCCCCGGCGCCGGTGCCGCCGGCGGCATTTCCTTCGGCCTCATGGCCGCCGCCGATGCACAACTGCTCCCCGGCTTCGACCTCGTCTCCGCCTGGCTCGACCTCGAACGCAAACTCGCCGCCGCCGATCTCGTGATCACCGGCGAAGGCCGCTTCGACGACACCTCGCTCACCGGCAAAGGCCCCGGCGCCGTCGCCGCCCGCGCCCTCGCCCTCGGCAAACCCGTCCACGTCTTCGCCGGCGCCGTCTCCCCGCTCGCGCCACGCGACCGCCTCACGCTCCACGCCATCACCCCGCCCGGCACCCCCCTCCCGGAAGCCCTGCGCGGCGCAGAATCTTTTCTCACCGCTGGCGTTCTCGCTGCTTTCTGAAACCTTCCCCCACCATGCCGGAAACCGTCCCCCCGTCCCCCGCGCCCGCGCACCATGTCCGGATCCGCCGCACCAAGCGCCTCCTGCGCTTCATGCCGCGCCGCACGGAGTTTCACCGCTACCCGCTGGTCGGACGTTTCGCCTCCATCGCCCGGAGCCGCGCCTACCTCTGGACTTTCCGCTCCAGCCCCGTGCGCCGCGCCTTCTATTTCGGCTCCGTGCTCTCTCTCCTGCCGCTGATGGGCGTCCAACTCCCCGTCGGATTCCTCCTCTCGCTCGCGTCCCGCTGCAATTTCATGATTCTCGGCGCGCTCCAGTTCATCACCAATCCCTTCACCGCCCTGCCCATTTACGGCGGCACGTTTCTGCTCGGACGAAATCTGCTGGAGCGCGTCGGGCTCGACCTGTCGGCCGCCCGTTTGCCGGCCGGTTGGCAAAACCAGGGCCTC
>CAJAYO010000758.1 GCA_903948415.1 uncultured Opitutia bacterium
GTTGGCGAGGTCCGGAAGGTGTGGCCAGTCGGTCGAGGCGAAGGCCGGGGGCGGGGCGCGGGCCGCGGCGATCCCCGCGGCGAGGCGGCAGCGCGTCGCGCGGGCGCCCGCCGCCGACGCGGCGAGGGCTTGAAGCCGCGCGCGAGGACCGGGCGGTCCCAACGGCGGCGATCCTGGTCGACGGGGATGAGCCCGGCGCCGCGGCCGATTTCCCTGGCCTCGGTGAACGGGACGTCGGTGACATCGGGGTCCCCGGGAGCGCGCCGGACGCAGCCATGGTCCCGGAGGCGGTTGGTGGCGGCGAATTGCCCGCGGGCGCCCAAGCCCTTCATCCCGGCGATCCGACGGCCCATGATTTCCTCCGTTTGTTCGGGGGGTGGGATCGGAGGCTTCCGCTGAAGGGCGAAGCAGAAGCGGGGCGTTGGCGGGAGGACAACTCGCCGCGACGGTTGATTTTCGGCGCGGGTGCGTCGTCCGCCGGCGACGCCGCACGCGGCCCGAACCGGCTATTTCGCGGCGGGTGGAGCGGGCGGCAGATTCTTGCACGCCTGCCAGGAGAGGAAGCGCCAGCGGCCGTGTTCTTCGCGGTAAACGGCGAGGAAATTGACGTCACTCGTGCCCGGTTTCGCGGCGCTGCCGAGGCCGATCACGACGCGGCCGGTCATGAGGGCGAGGCCCGGGGCGACCACGCTGAAGGTGCGATGCTTGTAGTCGAAACTGCGGTAGAGACTGGTGCGCGCGACGAGGCCTTTCAGGTAGGAGGCCTTGCGGTCGATCTTGCCGTTGGAGTGCGCGTAGTAGAGGTCGTCGGAGAAGATCGCGTCGAGGCGGGGGCCGGCCCCGGCGATCGTGGCGGCGCAACGCTCGTCATCGGCGGCGGCGAGGGCGGCGTGGATCTGGTCGGTGGTGGGCGGCGCGGCGGGGGCGGGCGATTTTTCCGCGGCGATCGCACGGGGCGCGGTCGGCGTCAGGCCGACCGTGAGCAGGAGGAGGGCGACGCAGCGGAACGGGGGGCTTTTCATCGGGCGCCGGGCCGCGGGGCGAAGCGGCCGGTCGGATGACGCGACGCGTTACTTGGTCGCCGGGGCCGGCATCTTGCAGGATTGCCAGGCGAGGAAACGCCACTTGCCCTGCTCCTCGCGCCAGATGGCGAGAATGCTGAGGTCGAGTTCGTTGGGCTTGCCGGCGGGGCCGACCTTGACGAGCACGCGGCCGGTCATCGTCGCGAGGCCGGCGCCGATGAGTGTGAATTTGCGCTCCTTGTAATCGAAGCTCTCGTAGACGGACGTGCGGGCGGAGAGCGCGGCAATGAGCGAAGCCTTGGTGTCAACTTTGCCGTTGGAGTGGGCGTAGTGGAGATCGTCGGACAGGATGGCGCCGAGCCGGGCGGCATCGCCGGCTTTCGTGGCGGCCAGGCGCGCATCGTCGGCGGCAGCGAGGTCGGCGCGGAGACGTTCCCCCTCGTTGGCGAAGGCGGGCGCGGGGGATTTTTCGGCGGCGAGCGCGGGCAGGGCGGGCGCGAGCGCGAGGGCGAGGAAGGCGAGGAACGGGAGCGGTTTCTTTTTCATGGGGAAGGTCGACAACGTTGGGCGGGCATCAAGGACGAGGACGCGCGAGGGGTGGGTTTACTTTTTCGCCGGACGCGCGGGCGGGAGATTCTTGCAGGACTGCCAGGCGATAAACCGCCACCGGCTGTTTTCCTCGCGCCAAATGGCCAGAAAGTTGAGGTCGTTGTCGGAGCGCGCGCCGTGGTGGGTGGCTTTGAGGAGCACGCGTCCGGTCATCTGGGCGATGCCGGGAGCGAGGAGCGTGGAGGTGCGCTCCTGATAGTCGAAGCTCTCGTAAACCGTCGTGCGTTTCACGAGCGACTCGAGGTAGGTCGCCTTGGAGTCGATCTTGCCGCTCGAATGCGCGTAGTGGAGCGCGTCGGAGAAGATCGCGTCGAGGCGGGCTTTGTCCCCGGCCTGGGTGGCGGCGAGGCGTTCGTTATCGGCGGCCGTGACTGCGGCGATCACGCGGGCCTCGGACTGGGCGGCAGCGGTCGCGAGACCGGTGAGCGAGGCGAGGGCGAGGAGCAGCAGGGGCAGGAGACGAAAACAAGGGGGGGTCATGAGCCGGGAGGAAGACGGGGCGGGGAGGAGGAAAGCCGATGGCGGGGTTCAGTCGAGCTTGGAGAAGACGCGACGGAAGCGCGGGCGGAGCCAGCGGTCGGGGTCGCGGAGACGACGCCCCCGGTGGCTTCGCCGATGATTTCGGCGCGGGGCCTACAGCCGAAAAAGCGCGAATCGCGGCGGTTGTCGCGGTTGTCACCGAGCCTGAAAGCCTGGCCGGCAGGCACGGTGCCGGGGCCGACGGTGCGGAGAGCGGGCCGGGTCGGGCGAAATTGCGCCGCCGGGTCGCGCCCCGCGATCGATTTGCGGGCGAAGACGGAGGCGGCGCGTTCGGCGCTCGGTGGTGGACGGAAGGCGGAGGTCGTGGGCGAGCCGGTTGCGGAAGACGACGTCGCCGCAGAGGACCGGCGGCTGCATCGAGCGGCCCGGGACGCAGTTGATGCCGGCGAAGGCGGACGTGGCGGCGGTGCGGAGGAGGACCGGAGGGCGAGCGGGCGCGGGGCGGAAAGGCGAAGCGAGTTGGTCGGGCGGGCGGGCACCGACGGCGGACGGCGAGTTTTCGTTTGTTTTCGCCGGAGGCGGGGTCGATAGTCGGTCGATGTTGGCACGATCTCCCCATGCGGCGCTGCGCCGTTTGTTCGATGAAGTTGGCACGGTGGACTGTGTCGGGGTCGAGGAACGCGTCGCGAAATACACGACGCGCTCGATCAAGAAGGCGTCGAAACTCTGGGGGTTGAAGACCGCCGTTTCGATGGTCGACCTCACCACGCTCGAGGGCAAAGACACGCCGGGCAAGGTGGCGTCGCTCTGCCGGAAGGCGCTGCAGCCGCACGATCCGGCGTTGGGCGTGCCGCAGGTCGCGGCGGTCTGCGTTTACCCCGCGATGGTGAAGCACGCGCGCAAGGCGCTCGGCCGCGGCACCGCGGTGCGCATTGCGTCGGTGGCGACGGCGTTTCCCAGCGGGCAGGCGCCGTTGAAGACGCGGCTCGCGGAGGTGAAAGCCGCGGTGGCCGACGGCGCGGACGAAATCGACATGGTGATCAACCGCGGAGCGTTTCTCGCGGGCGAGTTTGGCGAGATGCAGGACGAGATTCGCGCGGTGGTGGAAGCGTGCGGGCGCGCGACGCTCAAGGTCATTCTCGAAGTCAGCGAACTCGAAACCTACGACAACATCCGGGCGGCGTCCTTTCTCGCGATGCGCGTGATCCGGGAGGGCGATTTCATCAAGACGAGCACGGGCAAGACCTCGCTCAACGCCACCCTCGGCAACAACCAGGTGATGATCGAGGCCATCCGCGACTACTACCTCGACACGGGCATTTCGATCGCGATGAAGCCGGCGGGCGGCATCCGCACGGCGAAGCAGGCGCTGCAGTTCCTGATCGCGATCAAGGAGACGTTGGGCGACGCGTGGCTCACCAACACGCGTTACCGTTTCGGCGCGAGCGCGCTGCTCAACGACCTGATCCGCCAGATCGAGAAGGAAAAGACCGGCGCCTACCAGGCCCCGTATTATTTCAGCGAAGCCACCGAGTCCTACTGATATTCGCCATGCCCACTCTGACCGCGAAAAAATCCCAGCGCCCGCCCGCGCGCGCCTCCGGCCGTCCGGCGCCCGCCCTCATTTTCGGTGACCTCTGGGAATTCGATCCTGCGCCCGAAACGGCGGATCCGAAATTGAAGGCGCGCTACGAGCTGTTCATCGACGGCCAGTTCGTCGCCCCGGCCTCCGGCAAATATTTCGACACGGTCAATCCCGCCACCGAGCAGAAGATCGCCGAGATGGCGCTCGGCGGAGCGGCCGATGTCGACGCGGCCTATCGCGCGGCCGACAAGGCGCAGAAGACGGTCTGGGGCAAGCTGCCCGGTCGCGAACGCGCCAAATATCTCTACCGCATCGCGCGCCTGCTGCAGGACCGCGCGCGGGAATTCGCCATCGCCGAGACGATGGACAACGGGAAGCCGATCCGGGAAACGCGCGACTTCGACGTGCCGATGGCCGCGGCCCATTTCTTTTATCACGCGGGTTGGGCGGACAAACTCGAGTACATCGCGCCCGGTCGCCGCGTCGCGCCGCTCGGCGTGGTGGGCCAGGTCATCCCGTGGAATTTCCCGCTGCTGATGATGGCCTGGAAAATCGCCCCCGCGATCGCGATGGGCAACTGCGTCGTCATCAAACCCGCGACCAACACCCCGCTCAACGCGATCAAGCTCGCGGAGATTTTCCAGGACGCCGGGCTGCCGCCGGGCGTGGTCAATGTGATTACCGGACCGGGCTCGACGGGCGGCCTGATCATGGCGCACCCGACCGCGGCCAAGATCGCGTTCACCGGCTCGACCGAGGTCGGCAAGGTCATCCTGCGCTCGGTGGCGGGCAGCGACAAAAAGATGACGATGGAACTCGGCGGCAAGGCGGCGAACATCGTGTTCGACGACGCGCCGCTCGACCAGGCGGTCGAGGGCATCGTCAACGGGATCTTTTTCAACCAGGGCCAGGTGTGCTGCGCGGGCTCGCGCCTCCTCGTGCAGGAATCGGTCGCCGAACGCGTCGTGGCGAAGCTCAAGAACCGCCTGCGCGCGCTGCGGGTGGGCAATCCCCTCGACAAGAACACGGATGTCGGCGCGATCGTGTCGCGCGGCCAGCTCGACACCATCCGGAGCTATCTGGAGATCGGGGTGAAGGAAGGCGCGGAGCTGTGGCAGCCGCCATGCCGCCTGCCGGCGAAAGGGTTCTATATGCCGCCGACGATCTTCACCGGCGTGAGCCAGAGCCACCGCATCGCGCGCGAGGAGATTTTCGGCCCGGTGCTCGCGATCATCACGTTTCGCACGGTCGAGGAGGCGATCGAAAAGGCCAACAACACGCCCTACGGCCTCAGCGCCGGCGTATGGACCGACAAGGGTTCGCGCATCCTCAAGATGTCGACGGAACTCAAGGCCGGCGTGGTCTGGGCGAACACGTTCAACAAATTCGATCCGACGTCGCCGTTTGGCGGTTACAAGGAAAGCGGCTTCGGCCGCGAA
>CAJAYO010000759.1 GCA_903948415.1 uncultured Opitutia bacterium
GCAGTTTTTTCTCATGCGTCAGAACGACCGCGGCGATCTGACCGATCTCGCCGGCGACTTGCCGCTGCCCGAGACCGCCGTCGATGCCATCCAGCGCTACCCGCTGCCTGAGCAACTGCCGGCGGATCAGCGCCACTCGTCCCTCTGCTTTTTCACCCCCACCGCGCAACCGCCGCAATGCGGCACGCTGCGCCATTTCCAGGAGGAGCCATGCACCCGCGCCACCTGATTGTTCTGCTCGGCCTCGCGCTCGCCGGCTGCGCGACCCCCGCCCGCATCTCCGACCGCGAAGCGGCGGCCGAGGCGCGTGGTTACGAGCGCGGCTACGGCCAGGCCGTGAAGGAGCAGTATTGGCTCATTCAAAACCAACAACGTCGGCCCGCGCCGGCTGAACTCAACCCCGTCACGCCATGAAACATTTTCTCCTTTTGGTTCTCCTCGCCGCGTCCGCCAGCGCGCAATGGATCGTCAACGACCCGGTCAACACGGCCGTCAACTCCGCCGTGCAGGCGGGACAGGCCGCCAACCACATCGAGGTGCTGCGGCAATGGGCCGCGCAACTGGAGCAGCTCAACCGCCAGCTCCGCGAACTCGAGGCCCAGCTCGCCGTGCAACAGCGCATTCGCGATGTGATGGGCAACCCCACGGCGGCCGGAGCCGGCATGGCGCTGCGCGACCTCGGCGCCACCGACCTTGCACGAACGTATGGCGACACACTCGCGGCCACGCGCCGGCTTGCGAACGCCATCGACTCACTGCGACGGACCTCCGACGGCATCTACCGAAAACTCGACGATCGCACGGTGCTGGGCCGAGATTTTAATCGGCAGGAACCGCTCTACCGGCGTTACGCCGCCGTCGAAAGCCAGGCGGACAATCTGGCCACCGTTCATGCCGAGACCGGAACGCGCTCGGTTGCCTTGCAGGGCGAGATCGCCACGACGGTCGAACAACTCCGCGGTGCCGCCACGCAAGCCGAGGTGGACAAGCACAACGCCAAACTCGCCGTCCTCGCGGGTCAGCTCGCCCATCTCGACGCGCAGCGGCGCGACGAGGCGGACAAGCTCCAGACGCAGCAGATTCTCAACGAGAATCAGGCGGCGAAGGAGCGGCAGGATTTTTTGGAAAAACAGATCGCCGAGGAGCGCCAGACCTTGGCCATCGTCGGGGCTTGGCAGCAATCCGTGAAGGTGACGCCGACGAGCTACACGCGGCCATGAAGCGAATGCACCTCATCATCGTCGCGTTCGTTATCGGTCTCGCCCTGTGCGGATGGTTGACGCTCCGCCACGCCATTCGGACGGCGGTCACCGTGCCGCCGGTCTCCGATCTCCCCGCCCCGACGCCGTCGACGTCGAAGCCGATGGACGCGTGGCAGGCCGGACTCAAGCCCGACACCCGGACCGATTACGCCTCCGATCCGGCGGCGACGAAACGACTCATGGAGAAACTCCGGCAGGAAGAATTGCGCCAGCGTCCGCAGGAGGGCCGTAACTAATGGAAAACTTCGCTCCAGGCCTCCGGGAGAGCATCATCTCCCTGACCGATGCGCTTCGCGTGATCGTGTTCTTCGTCTGCGTGGTCGGACTCGTGCTCCAAATCCAGCAGGCCCGCGCGGACATGGAAGGACTCACGCGACCATTCGTCCGTGCTACGGTAATCGTGGGCTTGGTGTCCACACTGCCGTATTGGTTCGGCTTCACCGAGCGAGTTTTCCTGACGGTCGCCAACACCGTGCAGGAAGGCTACACGGAGCACCCGATGCGGACCTCGGCCCGCTTGCGCGAGACGGTCAGCGGCAGCAGCACCGAGTTCAGCCTGCGGCGGATCGGCGAGACGGTTTACCAGGCGTTTCTCTACGGAGCGGCCAAGCTCATGGTGCTCATCGGGAGTCTGCTCCAACTGCCGTTTCTCGTTCTGCAGTTCGTGCTGAAACTTCTCTGCTACCTGTTTCTGCCGATCGCGCTCGCGCTCTTCATGATCCCGTCGCAGGCGCAGCTCGCGACGCGC
>CAJAYO010000760.1 GCA_903948415.1 uncultured Opitutia bacterium
CCGCCGCGCGCCGGCAAGATTTTGTAACAGATCGCGAGGCCGAGGCCGGTGCTCGGTTCGCCGCCGGTGGGCTTGGTCGACGCGCGACCGAAGTCCTGGAAGAGCCGGATGCGTTCGCTGTCGAGGATTCCCGGACCCTGGTTCCGGACCGTGAGGGTGCAGTGCTCGCGGCCCAGTCGGTCTCGACGGTAATCGTCGAACCCGGTGGCGAAAATTTGACCGCGTTGTCGAGCAGCTTGGCGAGCACCTGCCGGACCTTCGCTCCGTCGAGCGCGAGCGCCTCCGGCAGGGGGCCGGGCCGCCAGACGATGGAGGAACCCTGGTCGGCGGCGGTGGGGTTGGTGAGTTTGACGGAAGCGTAGACGAGCGTCGTGACCGACGGGGGCGCGAGGGTGAGGGTCAATTCGCGCGCCTCGAGCACGGACACGTCGAGCAGATCGTCGACCGGTTCGAGGAGGGCGTCGGACGCGTCGTAGACGGGGTCCAGCACGTCACGTTGCTGGAGCGTGACGTCGCCGACGGTGCCGTTGCGCAGGAGGTGGGCCAGGGCGCGAATCGACACCGGCGGATTGCGAAGATCATGGGCCGCCATGCAAAGGAGCCGGTTCTGCGCCCGGTCGTTTTTGTTTCGCGGTGCGATGCGGCGGCGGTTCAGCAGGTGGATGCGGATGCGCGCCAGGACCGCCGGTTTGCGGAAGGGCTCGGCGAGGTCGGCGACGCCGCCCGCCGCCAATCCTTCCCCCACTTCGGCGGGATCGCTCTTGGACGTGACGAAGATGAGCGGGGCACTGTCATCGCCGGACCAGCGTCTCAGCGTGCGCAAAATTCAAACGCGTTCGGATCGGGCAAGCCGCCATCCAAGAGAATGAGATCCGGCTCGAATCGCGGACAGAGTTCCCCGGCGACCGCGCCCGAGCTGACGTCGGCGATCTGGTCGCCGGCGGGCGCGAGGATGTTGGTCAAGCTGGTGACCTTTGAAGGGGCGGCGGCCACGATCAGGATTCGGAGGCCTCTTAGGACCAAGCCCGGATTGTTCGCGCCGACAGCCGGGCGAGGCTTACGGGTGGCGCGTTGGTTGGCACGGCGCAGGGAGGAACGGCTCCGGGGCGCGGCGACAATTTTTCCACTCAGCCAGTTTAGCCCCAAATGCCGATTGCCGGTATGGCGTGTAGAGCGAGCGCGGTTTCGCCCGCAGCGGAATTGACGGGGCGAAGCGGGACGGAACGGCGGCGGTGCGCCCACAAAAAAGCCCGGGCGGTGCCGCCCGGGCTTTCGTCCGAAACGAGGGGAACCGCAATTACCGCACGACGCGGGCGCCGCCGCCGCCGATGGTCTTCTCGACTTCCTTGCGGGTGGCCATCGAGGTGTCACCGGGAGTCGTCGAGGCGAGGGCGCCGTGGGCGGCGCCATACTCGACGGCCTTTTTCGGGTCGTTGAACTCCATGAAACCAAACTGCACGCCGGACGCGAAGCTGTCGCCGCCGCCAACGCGGTCGAGAATCTCGAGGCCGGGATACGGCTTGCTCTCGTGGAACTTGCCGTCGTGCCAGAGGATGGCGCTCCAGTCGTTTTTCGTGGCGGTGATGACGTGGCGCAGCGTGGTCGCGGCGACCTTGAAGTTCGGGAATTCGCTTACGGCGGTCTCGATCATCGCTTTGAACGCGTCGGTTTCGATGTGGCCGAGGGTCTCGGCGCCCTTGACGGCGAAGCCGAGGGAGGCGGTGAAGTCCTCTTCGTTGCCGATCATGACATCGACATACTTCGCGATCTCGCGGTTGACCTCCTGGGCCTTTTTCAGGCCGCCGATGGTTTTCCAGAGCGACGGGCGGTAGTTGAGATCGTAGGACACGATGGTTCCGTGTTTTTTGGCGGCCTTCACGGCCTCGACGGTGAGTTCCGCGGTGGAGGCGGAGAGGGCGGCGTAGATCCCGCCGGTGTGGAACCAGCGGACGCCGAGGGTGCCGAAGATGCGGTCCCAGTCGATGTCGCCGGGCTTGAGCTGGGAGGCGGCGGTGTTGCCACGGTCGGGATTGCCGACGGCGCCGCGGATGCCGAAGCCGCGCTCGGTAAAGTTGAGGCCGTTGCGGACGGTGCGGCCGATGCCGTCGTCTTCGCGCCACTGGATGAAATCGGTGGAGACGCCGCCCTGCATGATGAAGTCCTCGACGAGGTGGCCGACTTCGTTGTCGACGAAGGCGGTGACGACGGCGGTTTTGTAACCGAAGCATTTGCGGAGGCCGCGGGAGGTGTTGTATTCGCCGCCGCCTTCCCAGATCTGGAAATTGCGCGCGGTGCGGATGCGGCCCTCGCCGGGATCGAGGCGGAGCATGACTTCGCCGAGCGAGATTTGATCGAAAGCGCAGGAGTTGGCGGGTTTGATAGGGAGGCTCATGGTGGAAAAAAGTTAACGGGACGGGAAGCGCAGGACGGCCCGCGGAAGACGCGGAAGGGGGCAGAGCCAAGGACGCAGGGGGCGGACGGTCAATTGTGGATTGCGGACAGGTGTGTCAGCGGGCGTGTCTGAGTTTTTTGCAGCGCTTATTTTCCCCGGGGTGGGCCGTGGGGATCAGGCGCGGTTCAACGAGCCTGACCACGACCTGCGGTCCGCCGCCCTCGGAGCGATCGGCCCACCTCGGATGGCGCTGGCAGGAAAGTGAGAGCGCCCGTTGTCCGCAAACGCGCGAACGGGAAACACCCGGCGAAGAAGGCTATTTCCGGGCGAGACCGGCTTGGGAGCGGTAGAGGGCTTCGATGAAGGAGTCGTCGCCGCGGTTAATCGGTACGTCGATTTCGCTCCGGTTGGGCTTGTGGCCGGTGGTGTGCATGAGGATGAAGTCCCAGTAGGGGATCTTGTCGGAGGGAAGGCGCGGATGGCTCAGGATCAAGGCGGCGATTTTCTGCGCCTGGGCCAAGCAAGCGGGGTTCTTGGTTTCGCGGAACATCATCGTGTAGCCGAAAAGGCCCCACGCCTGTCCGCGGGCCCACGCGGAACCGCCGGCGGCGCCCTGATGGGTGGCGCGCGAGCGGGTGGCGCCGGTAGCGGGATCGTAGTCGACGACGTGAAAGCTGCTCCCGTCGGGATGGAGGTGGTTCGCCAGGGTGGTGTCGGCGTGGGTGGTCGCGATTTCACGGAAACG
>CAJAYO010000761.1 GCA_903948415.1 uncultured Opitutia bacterium
GGGTGGGGGATGGGGTGGGAAGTTGGCGCGTGAGGCAAGCCGCGCGCGGGCGACGGGTGAGGGGGCGGGGGGCGCGGAGCGGACGGATCAAAAATCCGCGCCGATGGTGAGGCGGTAATTGCGCGGTTCGTTGAGGTAAATGCGGAGATAGCCGTTTTCCTGGGCGTTGAGGCGGCCGACCCCGACGAGGTAGCTGTTGAACATATTGCGGATGTTCAGCTGCACGCTCATCGGGATTTTCCGGCCGGGGAGCGTAAAGCGGTAGCCGGCGAAGGAATCGACGAAGACGGTGGGGGTGCCCCAGATTTCGCGGCCGTTGATTTGGGAAATGCGGGTGAGGTTGCGGCTTTGGAAGCGGCCGGCGCCGCCGACGAAGGCGCCTTTGAGTTTGCCTTCGGCGACGCGGTAGCGGGCGGTGACGTTGGCCTTGTAGGGGCGGGAGCCGAAGCCGCTGTTTTGGAGCGCGGCCATGGCGTCGATATTTTCGTGGGCGGTGGTGAGGTGTTGGTTGACCGTCGCGAGGAGGGCGGCATCGCCGGCGGCGGCGGCGCGCCACTTGGGTTCCCACTCGGCGAAATAGTCGTAGATCTCGGCGAAGAAATTTTCGCGTTTGCGCTGGGAGTAGGAGACGCCGAGGCGGAGGGTGAGGGTCTTGGTGGGATTGGCGATGAACTCGGCTTCCCAGCCCTTGGTGACGGCGTCGATGGTGGCGGCGTTGTAGAATTTCAGCTCGGAGTCGAATTGCGCCTGGGTGATGCGACCGCCGGCGAGGAGGGCGTTGTAGATGTTGACCATGGCGGTGCCGCCGAGGGAGGTGGAGGTGTTGACGGAGAGGCCGTCGGGGATGATGGCGGCATCCTTGGTCTGGCGGGTTTCGTAGGCGCCGAAGCGGAAGAAAAGGCGGTCGTCGCCGAGGACGTCGATCATGAGGCCGACGTCATGGCCGAGGCCCTCGGTGGGCGGCGGGGTCTTGCCGGTGGGGAGGACGGTGCGGTCGAGGCGGGGCGTGCCGCTGTTTTTGGATTCGTTGTAGAAGAGCGAAAGGCGCGGGAGGACGTGGAGCACGGCGCCGGCGGTGAAGGTCGTGGGCCGGTACTCGTTCACGGCGACGGTGCCGTCGAAATCCCATTCGTTGAGGGCGAAGCGGCGGGAGGTGTAGCGGGGGTCGGTGGGATCGGTGATGCGGCTCTGCCCGTAGGTCTCGAAGGTGATCGGGTCGACGCGGTAGCCGAGGGTGGTGACGAGGCGGTCCTTCAGCCAGAAGCTCTGTGCGGCAAACATGAGGGAGCGCGCGTCCTGGACCGTGTGGGAATTGGAGCGGGTGCGGGCGGCGAAGTGCGAGCGGTAGGTATTGGTGCCGAGGGTGAACTCGGGGATCGTCTGGGAAGGGTCGCCGGCGTAGTAGGTCGCGAACTGGCCTTCGGACACATAGTGGCGGCGCCACGGTTGGTTGGCGGCGGCCTCGGGGTTGGCGGAGTTGGAGATGGCGAGGTTGTTCTGGTTGACGAGGATTTCGTTTTGCCAGCGGCGGACGCGGTCCTGGCGGGTGAGTTCGGCGAGGCCGGCGAGGCGGTGGCGGCCGAGCCACTTGCCGAAGTTGGGCTCCCAGGCGGCGCTGAGGCGGTAGATTTCGTTGCGATCTTTGAAGGGGTCGCGGCTCCAGTTGTCCTCGAGGTAGAGCTGGCGGGTGTGGGGGTTGGGCACGACGGCGAGCGTGTGGGTCGGGATGGTGGGGTTGGGATCGCCGGTGAGGAAGAGGTTGGGGTTCACGTTGCCGCGGGTGAGGATGCGGTTGACGTTTTGGAAATAGCCGAACTCGGCGACGACGGTGCGGGAGAAGCGCTGCTCGACCTTGAACTGCCACTCGTTGAAGTTCTGCGTGCGCAGGCCGCCGGGGCCGGTGAGGTTGTAGGCGTAGCCCATGAGGGCGGGCGAGACGAGCGTGGTGCTCGGGGCGCGTTGGCTGAAGAGCTCGGAGCGGAAATTGTAGACGGCGTTGTCCTGCCCGACGAAGGTGTAGCGGTTGCCGGTGCCGAAGGCGGTGGTGGTGGCGACGGCGGCGCCATCGGCGACGGGGCGGCCGGCGGCGAGCCACGAAGTGACGGAGTCGGCGGCGTTCCACGGGAGCGAAATGTTGTTGGCGGAGTGGCCGCCCTGATAGCTGCCGCGGATCGCGGTATGGGCCCACGGTTGGTAACTGAACGCGCCGGTGAGGCGGCGCTGTTCGTTGAGGTCCCATTGGCGCCAGCCCTTGGCGTCCTGGGAGAGGCCGAGGAGGCGGAGGCCGAGTTTGCCGCGGATGAGGACGTGGTTGTGGTCGAGCTCGTGGCGGAAGTAGTCCCAGGAGCCGGCGACGGATTTGGCGTTGGTGGTGGTGCGGCGGAGCTGGGCGAACTTGCTGGAGAGGGCGACGGTGCCGCCGGGGGCGCCGAGGCCGAAGAGAATGGAGTTGGGGCCGCTCGCCATCTCGGCGCGCTCGATGTTGTAGAGATCGACGGGCACGGCGGACTGCGCGTAGTTGACGGAGGAGGAGCCGGCGACGCCGCGCACGCGGAAGCGGAAATCGTTGCCGGTGGAATCGCGGCCGGCCGGGTTGTTAAAGCCGTTGGTCGAGTCCTCGACCTCGCGTTCGACATTCGTCGCGTAGGCGAGCATCGACTCGAGATCGGTGGCCCCGATGTCGGCGAGAAATTCTTTGGTGAACGGCGAGACGGCGGCGGGGGTATCTTTGAGTTTGGAGTTGAGGCGCGAGCCGCTGGTGGTGTTGGCGGCCTGGTAGCCGGAGTCGTCCTCGGGGCGGACTTCGAAGGGGGAAAGTTCGACGGGAGACGAGGTCGCCGCGGCTTCCGTGGACGCGGCGGCGGGCGCGGGCGGGGCGACGGGAGCCAGTTGCGCGCGGCCGGCGGGCGCGACGGCGGAAAAGAGCAGGGGCGCGGCGAAGCCAAGGCCACGGAGAGGGAGGCGGAGAGGGCGGGAGCCGGAAAAACGGAAAAGCGGGCGCATGGAGGGATGAGCTGGCGGTGGGAACTGGCGGTAAGGGAGGGGGCTTAGCCGTAATTTCACGTTCAACTTGAGCAAACCTGTTTCACAGAGGGCACGGAGGGCAGCCCACAGAGCTCACAGAGCGGACAAAGTTTTGGGCTCTGCGACCTCGCAGCTGAACTCTGTGCGCTGTGAAAAGGCATTTCTTCAGGAGAGTGCGATGGATGCGGGTTAGCGGGATGAGTCGAGGGCGGGCAGGGGGAATTCGGCGGAGGGGACGTGTTGCTCGCGCAGGATTTTTTCGAGACGGGCGAGGACCTCGGGGTTTTTCGCGGCGACGTCGGTGGACTCAGTGGGGTCGGCGGCGAGATTGTAGAGTTCGGTTCTGATGGGGCCGGCGGCGGGGGCGGGTGCGTTTTTGGCGGCTTTGCCAGCGGGGCGGGGGCGGAGGTTTTGGCGGAC
>CAJAYO010000762.1 GCA_903948415.1 uncultured Opitutia bacterium
ATTTCCGTCACCGGCAACGTCCTCCGCGACTACCTCACCGACCTCTTCCCGATCCTCGAGGTCGGCACCAGCGCGAAGATGCTCTCGATCGTCCCGTTGATGAACGGCGGCGGCCTCTTCGAAACCGGCGCCGGCGGCTCCGCGCCGAAGCACGTGCAGCAATTCACCGAGGAAAATTTCCTCCGCTGGGACTCGCTCGGCGAATTCTTCGCCCTCGCCGCGAGCTTCGAGCACCTCGGCATCACGCAGAACCACGCGAAAGCGAAAGTCCTCGCCGAGACCCTTGACGAAGCCAACGGCAAGTTCCTCGAATACGACAAGAGCCCCGCCCGCAAAGTCGGCGCCGGCATCGACAACCGCGGCAGCCATTTCTATCTCTGCCTCTACTGGGCCCAAGCCCTCGCCGCGCAGAGCAAAGACGCCGGGCTGAAAGCGATCTTCACGCCCATCGCCGAAAAGCTCACCGCCGCCGAAAAACAAATCGTCGCCGAAATGATCGCCGTGCAGGGCAAACCCGCCGACATCGGCGGCTATTACCAGCCGGATGACGCCAAAGCTTCCACCGCTCTCCGCCCCAGCAAAACCCTGAACGATATCCTCGCGACCGTCTGAGGTTGTAGGGGCGTCGCTTGTCGACGCCCGCCTGCTTTTCTGGCGAGCTGCCCGCTCATGATCCGGTCCTTCGCCGACCGCGACACCGGGCAGCTTTTCCGTGTGGAAAAGAACCGGCGTTTCATGTCGATCGCCCGCGTCGCCCTGCGGAAACTTTTCCAGATGAACCGGGCCGGGGTGCTCCAAGACCTCGCCGTGCCGCCCGGCCGCCGGCTCGAAGCCCTCCCAGGCAATCGTTCCGGCTTTCCCTCTCTCCGGATCAACGACCCGTGGCGCCTCGTCTTCCGCTGGGCGGAGAAAGTTCCCGCGGCGCTCGCGATGGCGGATTAGCTGCAAAGCGACCCGCCATCACGCTCCACGTCATAGGCATGAACCCGCCCATCACACCCGGCGAAATCCTGCCCGAGGAATACCTCACCCCGATGGGCATTTCCCAAAACGCCATGGCCCGCGCCGTCGGTGTGGCGCCCCGCGCAATCAACGAGATCGTCCTCGGCCACCGCGCGATCACGCCCGTGATGTCGATCCGCTTCGGCGCCTTCTTCGACCAGACTCCCGAGTTCTGGCCCGGGCTACAGGTCGAGTGCGACTTCCGCGCGCTGGGCAAAAAGCAAAAGCAACTCACCGCGAAAATCCGCCCCGCCCAAACCCTCGGCCACGCCGCCTGACCCATCTCGCCGTCAAGCGTTCAGGCCTGACCAGGTCCGGCTCTTCCGTCTGGGTCTTCCGCCGCGTCCGGACGATTCCACGACCGCCCTCAAGAATGACGACGACGCCGCCAGCAGCGGCCGCGCCAGCAGGCGGCCAACCCCGTCCGTTCCCCGCAGATGCCGCCTCCGCAGGTTTACGCCGGGCATCGGGCGCCCACCTCGCGCCATGCCCAAAACACTCCGCCTCCCCGGCGTC
>CAJAYO010000763.1 GCA_903948415.1 uncultured Opitutia bacterium
ACCCTCGGCCACGCCGCCTGACCCATCTCGCCGTCAAGCGTTCAGGCCTGACCAGGTCCGGCTCTTCCGTCTGGGTCTTCCGCCGCGTCCGGAAGATTCCACGACCGCCCTCAAGAATGACGACGACGCCGCCAGCACCGGCCGCGCCGGCAGGCGGCCAACCCGTCCGTTCCCCGCTGATGCCGGCTCCGCAGGTTTAAGCCGGGCATCGGGCGCCCACCTCGCGCCATGCCCAAAACACTCCGCCTCCCCGGCGTCGACCAATCCCTTGCGGCCCACCCCGGCGACCGCCGCGACACGATGACGCCCCTGCGCAAGGCCATCGGCCAAGCCGTGCCGAAACTCGCGCCGTTTCTGACGTCCGGGATGGAGCCGTCTCCGCTCATCGGTTACGGCAAGTATCGCGACGGGTCGGAGAGCGCTCGCGAAGCCGACGGGTTGACCATCTGACCTGTCGCGGGAAAAGCGGCTACACCCTGCGCCTCTGTGTCGGCAGCCCGGGCGCTACCTCGTCGAACAAAGTGCCGCGAAGCTCGGCCACCTGAAAACCGGCCGCAGTTGCCGCAACGTCAAGCAGCTCGGAGACCTGAACCTCGCCGACGCGATGGCGCTCGTGAAACAGGCGGCGAAATCCGGCGGCAGCAACGCGGTGGCGTGAGGAACGGCGGCGGAAGAAATCGGGTCGCGCCCCTGGCTATACGTCGACGATCGACGCGTCCCACGAGCGATGCGGCCGGGCGTTGCCGCAATCCACGCAGGTGGTGAGGGCGAGCGCGGTCTGGCAATGCGGGCAAACCGCGGCGGTGGCGAACGGATCGAACGCGCCCTTGCAGGCCGGGCACACCCAATACGCGCCGATCGGCGGTGAAGCGTGGCACACCCGACACGTGAAGTCCGGCCGGCGCGGCAATTGTTCGAGCTGCCGCAGCGCCCCCGCCTGCCGGAAGCTGCCCCAACACTGGAACAACAGAAAGCCCGCCATCAGCCCCGTCCACAACGATTCCCACCACACCGCCAACGCCACGAGTCCCGCCCCGCCGACCAACCCGATGAGCGCCGCGGTCTTCAAACTGCGGGCCCGGCCGAGCGGATACCAGAGGAGCGACCGCAGGATTTGCCCGCCATCGAGCGGGTACACCGGCAGCAGGTTGAACACGAGCAGGCTGACATTCATGACGATGATCGCCCGGAGGAAGTGCGCCAGGTCGGGGTTGCCCTCGAGCGCCCCCGCCGCGCGGCAGGCATAGAACAGACCGACGAAAACGGGCAGCAGCACGACGTTGACGAGCGGTCCGGCCGCGATGCTCCACAGCGTCGCGCCCGGTCGCGGCGGCGGCGCGACGTAGGCCACTCCGCCGAGCGGCCACAGCACGATTTGATTGGCGATGCCGCCGACGTGTCGGCAGGCCAGCACGTGGCCGAACTCGTGGAGCAGGACCGCGAGAAACAAAGTCAGATATTCGAGGACGGCCCAAATCGGCGACGTGTAGTTGGGCAGCCGTCCGGAGACCGAATAGACGGCCACGAGGAACCACGACCAATGCACGTGGACATCGATCCCCTTGACGCAAAACAAACGAAACGATCCTTGCTGGGTCGGCAACATCCCCGACGGCAACAGCCCTCCCCGCCGAGCGCAATCCGGCAATCTCGCCGCGGGAACGCCCCCGGCCCAAAACGCCGGCCCGCGCCCGGGATCTGCCACAATCCGATCTCACCCTGTCGCCCCTCACCCGCATCAATCACACTTTCCTGAATAAATTCATTTTCACAGAGCGCACCGAGTTTCGAACCGGAGGTCACGGAGCCAACCACCGTGTCCGCTCTGTGAGCTCTGTGGCCTGAGCTCCGTGTCCTCGGTGAAATCGGTTTGGTCACGTTGAGTGTGAACTCTCCGGGCCAAGGTGATCCTCCCCGCCGGTGGCCAACGCACCGCGGTCCGTGGCGCTCGATCAATCGCTCTGCCACGCGCGTGAAGGAGTTCGACGCCGTCAGCCTCCCGGCTGCAGCCCGTAGCCGCCGACGTCATCTTGGCTCAGGATGACGCGTTCGGGGCCAGCCCGATCCTGGCGCAAGCGACGTTCGTCGGTGGCGTCGCGGCGCGGGAGGGTCGCGCCGCCCTTCGCGAGCACCAACACCGCAACCGCTTCGGCCGGCAGCAGGTCCAGCGGTGTAACATTAAAGGGTGGACGCTCGCGCCGGAGCTTTGCGAGCACCCCTGGGGCGAGATCCGTGCGCACGCCGGCAGTTTCGTCGAGTCCCGCGCGCGCGGGCGCCGCGGTCCGGCGTTGCCCGCGACGAAGATCGCGGTCGTGTCCGTCGTCCTCGCGGGGCGGGGCGCTGACCGCCGGGGCCCTTGATTTCCTCCAAGATGACTTGGATATCCTGGGCCGTCGGCTTGCGGGCGTGCCGGTAGACGTGGAGCCACACCACAAACTCGGCGGGATTGCGCGTGGCGTTCCCCCGCGTACCGGCGCCTGCGTGGAAGGCGCGAGGCGGTTGACGACGGCGGAGCGCACCCGGGTGCCCGCGGGCGGTGCGGCGAGTTGCGGGCCGCGGATTTTGAAGCACGCAAAAGAGTTCTTCCGATACGAGATCTCGTCACCCTGCACCCGCGCGCCATCCGCGTGGGAGATCGGCCCGCCGCTCTCGAGGTACAGGGCCGGATTGGAACCGTCGAGCGGGAGAAACGGCTCCGACACCGTGAGGGAGGAATCCAGTTCGAAGCATCCGCCCACCTGAAAGTCGACGATGCCGGGACCGGTTTGGGCCAGCGCCCAGCGCCGACTGCCCTCGTGCCGCGAATCCGCGGGGCGTCCCTGAAATCCGCCGTCCTTCCGTGCCGCCCCGCGCGTTGGCCCCGACCCCATCCTGCGTCGCCGGGAAATGCGCGGGCCTTCTCGTCGGCGGCGCGAGCCGCGGTGCCCGGCAGCGCGATCGCCCGCGCCCCGATCATTCTAAAACCAACTCGGGCGACGCGGCCGCCCCATGACGCGCAGGGCGTTTTGATGCCGCGTGCGAAGCGCGGCGCCCTTCATTCGTCACGCGGCAAATCGAACCCGCCAACCGCCAGAGTCGGTCGGAGGCCGCGCCCGAGGTGCCGAGGGAAAATCGGGTCACGAGGCCAGGACCGCCGGAAAGATCCGGCGGCGTTTCGGCGCAGCATCCGCCGCCAAAGCCGGCCCTTCCAGCGCAACGCGGGGGCCGTGACGGCGATCGCGGCCACGCGGGTTGCCGGCCGCGCACCGCAGCTGGAATTCCTGCATGCGTTGAAACAGCCCGAGCAGTTGCTCCGGTTGCGCGTAGTGATCGAGCCCCGAGCGATCCAGCGCGACGAGCAACTCGTGCGTGGCTTCCAAGGTCGACAGGCAGCCCGCCTCCGGCTGGCGCTTGATGACGTAGCGGCTCGGCGTCGCATTCGAGAACATGATCCGGGGCAACCGCTGCAGGCTGAGACTCGTGCGGAACATCGGCCGGACAAGGCGCCAGGTGGCGTCCAGCAGGAAAACGACGAGCCGCCGGCCCGCGAGCTCCGTGGCGTGGAGCTCGCCCCGCGAGAGATCGCGCGCGCCGAGACCCGGATAAAGCAGCACGGGAAGATTATGCGGATCGTTGATCAGCGCCTGCACGGCCTCGTGGTCATCGAAGCCGATGCCGAGGTGCAGCTCGCTGTCGCGCAAGCAGAGGTGCGTGAGCCGACCGGTGTTCGCCTTCACGCGCTTGTGCTCATAGGGGTGCATGAGAAACACGAACTTCGTGCGCGTCGGCATCGGCGTGATCGAGCCACACCAGCAATGGCGCAACGGCCAGAAACAACGGTAACACATTTCGCGACTCATGAACG
>CAJAYO010000764.1 GCA_903948415.1 uncultured Opitutia bacterium
CGCCGCGAGCAGCCGGTGCGCGAACTCCGCGTCCTCACCCGGGCTCAGCGTTTCGTCGAACCGCGCGGCCCCGGGATGCCGGTGCAGTAGCAGCGGCGTGTTCCAGCGCGCCCGCCACAGCAGGTCGTCGCCGCGCCATTCGCCGACGCCACATTGCACGTCCCGCATCCGACCGCGCAGGTGAAACCGCGCGCCACACACCACGAGCGCCGCCCCGGTGCGCCGCGCGAGCGCGAGCTGGCGCGCGAGTTTCTCCGGCCGCCACTCATCGTCGTCGTCGAGGTAGCTCACCCACGCTCCGGCCGCCGCGGCGAGCCCGGCATTGCGCGCGGCGGACGCACTGCGCGCCCCGGACGCGGCGACGATCCGCACCCGCGGATCGTCCCCCCACCCCGCCGCCCCGGCCGTCGCGGCCACCGGCGGCTCGCGCCGGTTGTTATCGACGATCAGCAGCTCGAAATCCCGCTCCGTCTGCGCGAGCACGCTCGCCACCGCGCGGGGCAACAGGTGCCCGCGATCGCAGGTGGGCAAAATGACGGTGATCAGCGGCATGACCGTTCAGCGCCACTCGAGGTGCACGATCACCGGGGCCCACGCCACATGTTGCACGACCCTTTGCCACCGCGGAAACGCATCCGGCGGCGGCACCGTCCCCTGCTGCTCGACGCCCGTGATCGTCACCACCCCGCGCGCCACGAGCGCGTCGAGCTCCCGCTGATACCGCCGATAGTAGTCGTAGGCGGTCAACACCAGGCACGTCGGCCGCGCCTCGCCTTCCGTCCACGCGCCCGGCCAGTCGGCCAACCCGCACGCCACCCGGGAATCCCCGGCGAGCGAATAGAGATAGGCCGACGACACGAGCGCCGTCGACCGGTCGGGCTGGGCCCGCACCACCTCCTGCACCCGCCGTATCGCCGCCGGGGCCCCCACGTCGATCGCGCAGGCCACGCCCCACGTGCTCAGCCCCACCGCGCGAATCGAAACCAGCGCGACGCCGCCCACCGCCACCGCGTGCGCGATCGGCCGAAGCCGCGCCGGCGCGCCGGCCTCCACCAGCGCCGGCCACGCCAAAGCGACGACCAACACCTGCGGATAGGCCGCGGCCTGCACGTAGTTCGGCGCGAGGACAAAGAGCGCGCCCGCCACCACCCCCAACGCCGGCAGCGCGAGGGCCCGCAACGCCGGCGACAGCCCGGACGGACGCCGCGCACCCGCCACGACCGCCCAGGTCCCGAGCAGCAGCAATCCCGGCACCGTGCGTCCCACCTTGGCCAATACGTCCCACTCGGGCCACCGGAGGCCGGCGAGCGCAGGCGTCACGGCGAGATGCTCGCGAAAGCCGGCCCACGCTTGCGGCCAGCGCAGAAAAATTCCTCCCACCGCCAACGCGAAGACGGTCGCGACCACGAACGGCAACGCAACCGGCCAGGTCCCGTTTTCCCGGCGGGCCGACACCGCGAACCACCACACGGCGGCCGCATACATCGCGCCGATGTGCAGGCTGGTCAGCGCTGTCGCGGCGAGGAGGACCGCCGCGGGCAGGCGCCACGCCCGGATCCAGCAGTAAAACGCGAACAGACCCAGCACCTGGGCCACGCTGTCCGGCCGGTCGTGAAACGTAATGCCCAGCAGAAAAAGCCCCCCCAGGTTCGCGGCCCGCGCCGCCACGCCGAGGTGCCGCAACACGGCCAGCGCCAACCCGGCGAACACCGCAAACAGCCCGACATGCAGCCCCTGCGCCGATTGCCCGGACGGCCCGAAAATCGCCATCCAGACCGCGAGGACCGCTTCGTAGCCGGGCGGATAGGCGCTGAAGACCACGGTGCCGCTGATCGGCAGCGCCCGCGCCAGCGACGGGTTCACATAGTCCCCCTGCCCCAGCCAGTTCACCACGGCCCCGTCATAAAAAAACGCGTCGTTCGCCGGCGGCGGCAACGCCCACGCCCCCATCAGCACGATTTTCCACGCGATGATCGCGGGGAACACCCAACAGGACGTCAGCGTCTGGCGCCAGCCGGGCGGCGTTTGCATGATGCGCTTGTTTGCGAGCCGGGCCCCGCAGGCAAGCCCGCAATCGCCGCGCGCCGCGCCAGCATTGCGCCGCCGCCCAAAGTGTGACCGATAGCGCTCGTGGAAATCGCGTTCAAACAACGCCTCCTGGTCGGAGCCAGCGTCGTGCTCGCCGTCGTGGCGGGCCGGGAGATCGCGCACGGCAATTTCCTCCTCGCCGGTCTGCTCGCCGGCTTCCTCCTGCTGTGGCTGGCGCAGCGCATCACCGGCCTGGCCACCGACGCGTTCGTGGCCGGTCTCGTGCTCATCGGCTACCTCGTCGGCAACCGCGGTTTCGCCCAGCTCCAGGTGCCCGGGTTGCCCCTCTTGCCCGGAGAACTCGCGCTCGGCGTCGGCACGTTGTTGGTGGGGCTGCGCGCCACGCAGACCAAAATTCTGCCCGTGCGACGCAGCCTGCTGGATTTCACGCTCCTCAGCTGGCTGGCGTTCGGGGCGATCCGCCTGCGCCAGGATTTTCCGGCCCACGGGTTTCTCGCCCTGCGGGATTTTGCGCTCCTCTACTATGCGGTCTTCTTCTTCCTCGCGCAGGGTTGGGGGGCCCAACCGGCCTCCCGCCGTTGGCTGGAGCGTTGCCTGACCATCGGCTTTGCCCTCACCGCCCCCGTGTTTCTGGCGTTTGCGCAATGGCCCGAAGTTTTTGTCCGTTCCTTCGCGATTCTCGGCACCCCGCTGATCTACGTGAAGAGCGATGTCGCGGGCGGCTTTATGGTCGCGGGCGCCTTTTGGTTTCTCGGCCGGTTTCTGGCCGAGCGCCGCGGGTGGTGGCTGGCCCTCACCGGCACCAATCTCGTCGGCGTCGCCTTCAGCAACAGCCGCGCGGCCCTCGTCGCCCTCGCCATCGCCGGCCTGTGGCTCGCCCTCGCCCGCGACTGGCGCCGGCTGAAACTCCTCGCCGGCCTGGCCGTCGCCGGCCTCCTCCTCGTGCTCGCGTCCGGCCTCGTCGGCGGCAAGCCCTGGACGCTCAGCCCCGCCTACCGCCTCTACGAAAGCGCCCTGTCGACCGTGGACTTCGAGGGCACCCAGCCCTATCACGCGGACGATCTCGGCGACAAACCGGAGAACAACCAGTTTCGCCTCACCTGGTGGCTCGCCGTCGTCGACGAAACGGTCGCCAAAAATCCGTGGATCGGCCTAGGCTTCGGCTACGACCTGGCGGACCAGTTCACGCGGCGCTACTATCCGGAAGGGTCCGAGGAGTTCAGCGCGCGCAGCCCGCACAATTTCCCGCTCACGGTCTTCGGGCGCATGGGCGCCGTCGGCCTCGCGTTTCTCGCGACCGTGCTGACGGCGCTCGCGCTCCGCACGTGGCGCGCCGGCCGCCGGGCCGTCCGCGGCGACGACGACGGCACGGCGTTCACCCTCCTGCTGGGCGTGTGGGCGATTTTTACCAGCGCCTGTTTCGGCGTGGTGCTCGAGGGGCCGATGGGCGCCGCGGTCTTCTGGACCTTGCTCGGGCTCGCCACCGCGGCGACGGACGAAAAAACGGAAGCGGACTTGCGCCCGGCCGGCCCCGGGCCTGACATGCCTCTCCGCACCGCACCGTGAACCTCGCCTCGCCCACCGAATACCTGAACGTCTTCAAGCCGACGACGCGCACGAAATGGGACCTGGTCACCCCGCTCGCCCTCGCCGGCCTCGGCCTGTTCGGCCTCGCGTTCATCTACTCGGCCCAGCTTTCCGCCGGCGGCGACGACTGGCAGAAGCAACTCGTCTTTCTCGGCCTCGGCGCCGTCGTCTACCTCGCCGTTTCGCTGATCGACTACCGGTTCTGGCTCAGCGTCGCCCACTGGTTCTACGTCGCCTGCCTCGTGCCCCTGGTCGTCGTGCTCTTCGTCAACAACGCCCAAAACATCAAATGGGGGGCGCATCGCTGGATCGATCTGGGCTTTTTCTCCTTCCAGCCCTCGGAAACCGCCAAGATCGCCGTGCTCCTGATCACCGCGAGCCTCCTGATCCGCTCAAAAATCGGCACCGTTTCGCAATCTCTCGGCACGCTGGGGAAATTGGCCCTTGCGGTGGGCGCACCCATGATTCTTATCCTCAAACAGCCCGACCTCAAATCGGCGATTGTTTTGCCCCCGATGGTGTTTTCCATGCTCTACGTTTCCCGGCTCTCCGCGCGTTTCTTCGCGGGAGCGCTCGGCGCGTTCATCCTCCTCATCGGCGTGGTGGCAGGCGACACCGTCCGCTACAAGCACTACATCGAGACCCACGACCACGCCTGGAAGCACCCCGAGCAAAACCTCTCCGGCTCCTGGCTCCCCCTCCGCGACTACCAGCGCAACCGCCTCGTCGGTTTCCTCTGGCCCGACAAGATCGACGCCAAGGGCGTCGGCTGGAACCAAAGCCAGTCGAAAATCTCGGTCGGCAGCGGCGGTCTCGCCGGCAAGGGCTGGACCGAGGGCACGCAGGCCCAGCTCGGCTATTTGCCCCGCTCGGTCGCGCACAACGATTTTATCTTCTCGGTCATCGCCGAGGAAAAAGGATTTCTGGGAAGCCTCACGGTTCTCGGGCTGTTTGGTCTGGTTCTGTTCAACGGCATTCGCATCGCCGGTTCCGCAAGGGACCGCTTCGGCACTCTGCTCGCCATCGGCGTCACCGTGTTGTTCGCCGTGCACGTGTTTGTGAACATCGCCATGACCATCGGCCTCGTGCCCATCACGGGCATACCGCTTCCCTTCATCAGCTACGGTGGCTCTTTTGTGCTCAGTTGCTGCTTGCTGCAAGGACTGGTCCAGAGCGTCTGGCGCTTCAGGAAGGACTTCGCATGAAGCCCCTTCTTCGCACCACCGACCGCTCTGCCGGAATTTCCTGCGCCGCAACTGCCGCACCGGGTGCCACCGTGCATAACCCACACGACACCCACCATGAGCGATCAATCGCAACCGCCCAACGGCGTCCCCCCGGACGTCGCCGCCAAATACGACGAGGAACTCGTCCATCCTCCCCAGCCCTCTGACGCCGGCCCGGTTGACACCGCCGAACTCAAAGCCGGCGCCCAGGAACGCTCCAAGCAACGTCCACTCCTCCAAAAGATCCTCGCGGTCTTCCAAAAAGAGAAAGGCTCCTATCGTGAACTGATCATCAATTCCGAGCCGCTCGAAAAACGCGTCGCCCTCCTCGTCGACGGCCGCCTCGAAAAATTCGAAATCGAGCGCGAATCCGACAGCCGCATGGTCGGCGGCATCTACAAGGGCAAAATCAAGAACCTCGACCCCGGCCTCAAGGCCGCCTTCGTCGACATCGGCTACACCAAAAACGCGTTTCTCCACTACTGGGACATGCTCCCCGCCGCCGCCGACTCCTCCGTGGAAGTCGTCCGCGTAAACAAAAAGAAAAACGCCCCGCCGCGCCCCGTCGATCCCACCGTCAAGGACATCCCCTCGATGTACCCGCCCGGCAGCGAGATCGTGATCCAGGTCACCAAGGGCCCCATCGGCACCAAGGGCCCGCGCACCACCACCAACCTCTCCATCCCCGGCCGCTACCTCATCCTCACCCCGTTCTCCGACGGCTGCGGCATCTCCCGCAAGATTGAGGACCTCGCCGAACGCAAGCGCCTCAAGACCCTCATCAACGAGCTCACCATCCCGGAGGGCGTCGGCGTCATCGTCCGCACCGCCGGCGAGGGCAAGAAAGCCCGCTACTTCGTCCGCGACCTCCACCTCCTCCTCAAGACCTGGGAAGACATCCAGGCCAAGATGAAGAACGACCGCGCCCCCGCGTGTCTCTACCAGGA
This sequence comes from uncultured Opitutia bacterium, assembly GCA_903948415.1. Lineage (GTDB taxonomy): Bacteria > Verrucomicrobiota > Verrucomicrobiia > Opitutales > Opitutaceae > GAS368. The sequence goes on from CAJAYO010000764.1 coordinate 5,810, forward strand.
GCCCGACCTCGTCGAACGCACCGTCCGCGACTTCCTCACCGAGGAGGTCGACCGCGTCCTGATCGACAGCAAGGACGACCACGAGCGCACCCAGAAGCTCGTCGCCCAGATCTCCAAACGCAGCGCCAGCAAGATCGCGTTCTACAAGGACAGCATCCCGATCTTCGAACGCTTCAACATCGAGCGCCAGATCGAGCAGACCGGCCAGCGCAAGGTCCCGCTCCCCTCCGGCGGCGAAATCATCATCGACGAAACCGAGGCCCTCATCGCCGTCGACGTGAACACCGGTTCGCACAAAAACCGCGGCGGCGAAGAGAAGAACGTCATCTACGCCGTAAACCTCGAGGCCGCCGCCGAGATCGCGCGCCAGATCCGCCTCCGCAACTTGGGCGGCCTGATCATCATGGACTTCATCGACATGAAGGAGCGCCGCCACCGCAACGCGGTTTACGAGAAAATGGTCGAGCTGATGTCCACCGACAAAGCGAAGAACCACATCCTCCCGATCTCCTCGCTCGGCATCATGCAGATGACCCGCCAGCGCCAGAGCGAGTCGCTCTCGGCCAACCTCTACACGGACTGCCCGTATTGCCGCGGCCGCGGCATCGTGAAGAGCGCGACGACCGTCTCGGTCGAACTCCAGCGCAAGCTCAGCTCCGTCGTCCGCCGCCTCCAGCTCCGCAACGACGGCAAGGACTACTCCCTCCGCGTCCTCGTGCACCCGAGCATCCTCGAGCGTCTCCGCAGCGAAGACGCCGACCTGCTCGTGCGCATGGAGAAGCTCTTCAACGTGAAGTTGGCCTTCCGCGCCGACCTCAACTACCACGTCGAAAACTTCAAGATCATCAACGCCCTCACCGGCGAAGAGTACCGCTGACCAAAGTAGGGCGCGGTCTCCGACCCGCCCTATCTCCCAAGGTGGAGCGCGTTGACCTCAACGCGCTTGCTTTCCAGGCCGCCCCAACCCCGGGCGGCCTTTTTTGCGCCAGCCGGCTTGAACCTTCCTTCGGCAAAGAAGTTGGTCAGCAAACGTGAACGGAGCTGCTCTCCGGGGTCGACGCCGCCACGCTTCACCCGTCAGGATGTGCCTCGTCACGCTTGGCTCGAAGCAAGACCATTGCCGGCCTGCCGGAACGTAACCACGAGGACGTTGTTAAGCAGTTGCTGCTTCTGCTGGGCTTCGATTCGGCCATGGTCCTGTTCCAAGTAGGGCGTATCCACGTTTGCATTCGGGCTCTAGTCCGACGCCCACTTTGTGTTTTTGAGGTTAAATGCTCGGTTGCGAAAGCGTCCAAACGCGATGGCGCCCTCCGGCAAGCGCGCGGTCTCAGTCAGGAGCAGGCCGGCGCCCTGCTCGGCGTGAGCCAAAAGCGCATGGCCCGCATCGAAGCCGCGCCCGGGCGCGCCAGCCTCGACCAAGTCGCCAAGCTCGTCGCCCTGCTCGGCGGCCGCCTTTCCATCCAAGACTCTGTCCCCATAGCGGCGAGCGCCAGCAAGCCGACCTCCGCTCAGCCGGCGACCTGGTAAATGCCCTCCTCCGGTCCCCTCGCCATCTGGATGAACGACCTCCGCGTCGGCACGTGGGCCCAGCCGCGCACGGGCGCGCCGACATTTCACTATGACCCGGCTTGGATCGCTTCCGACGCCGCCCGCGTGCTGTCGCTCTCTCGGCCCTTCATGCCCGGCAACACGCCGCACCGCGGTGCGGTCGTCAGCAACTTCTTCGAAAACCTCCTCCCGGACAGCGCCGCCATCCGCCGCCGCCTTCAGGCCCGTTTCGCCACCGGCTCGACTGAGGCGTTCGATCTCCTTACCGCCATCGGCCGCGACTGTGTCGGTGCCGTGCAATTGCTTCCGGACGACGAGAAACCCACCGGCTACGACGAAGTCAAAGGCACGCCCCTCGACGAGTCCGGCGTGGAGCAGACGATCAACGCCGCCGTCTCGGGCGCGCGCCTCCTCGGACAAATCGACAACGCGGACTTCCGCCTTTCCCTCGCCGGCGCTCAGGGAAAAACCGCCCTGCTCTTCCATCGCAACCGCTGGTATCGCCCGACCGGTGACACGCCGACCACGCACATCTTCAAACTTCCGCTTGGCCTCGTCGGCAATTTGCAGGCCGATCTTCAGGACTCAGTGGAAAACGCATGGCTCTGCTCCCGCCTCGTCGCCGCCTTCGGACTCGAAACGCGCACTCCGAAATCGCCCAATTCGGCGCCCGCAAAGTTCTCGTTGTCGAACGCTTCGACCGCGCCAAACAATCAGGCTGGATCGCCCGGCTGCCGCAGAAGGATTTTTGCCAGGCAATCGGCCTGCCCCGACCCTCAAATACGAATCGGACGGCGACCCGGGCAGCCGCGACATTCTGCGCGTGCTCGATTCCAGCTCTCGCGCCGCCGCCGACAAACGCGCCTTCGTCAAGGCCCAGATCGTGTTCAGGCTCCTCGCCGCGACCGACGGCCACGCGAAGAACTTCTCTCTCTTCCACGAGCGCGGCGGCACCTACCGTCTCACCCCTGTTTACGAGGTGCTTTCCGCGTGGCCCATCATCGGCCCGGGCCGCAACCCACTCGCTTGGCCAAAAGCGTCCCTCGCCCTGGCCGTCCGTGCCACCAACGCCCCTTTGGAAACTCAAAGACATCCGCCCGCGCCATTGGTCCGCCGTCGCGCAACAAGCCGGCCTCGGCGACGCCGATGCCCTGATCCACGAAATTCTCACGCTCGTGCCCTCCACCCTCTCCACCGTCGGCAATCTCCTGCCCAAAACATTCCCCACTCACGTCAGCGAAAAAATTTTCTCCGGCATCGCGCAACAAGCCAAAGTCCTCGCCGCCGGCTGAGCATCACATCACCGCCCCGATCACTCCGC
>CAJAYO010000765.1 GCA_903948415.1 uncultured Opitutia bacterium
AGAATCCCGCTGCCGTAGACAAACCGGTACTTGTCCGAGGCTCCGCCCCCGGCCACCAGCGCATACTCGCCCGCCGCCGAGCGTGCCCCCGCTCCGGTCGTCACTTCCGGCAACGCCGCCAGGACCGCCGCCGTGTCCCCGGCCGCCAGTCCCGCGTAGCTCAGCGCCAGCGGCGGATTGGCCTGCCCGAAGGGCCGGCTCACATCCGCCGGGGTCACCGTCAGCGCCGCTTTGGCAATCGTCACCACCACCACGCCGCCACCCGCGCCGGGCAAATTCGAGGCGCCCAAGCCGACCACGAACACGCCCGCTTCCCGCGGCGTGCCGCTGATCAGCCCCGAAGCACTGTTCACGCTCAGCCCCGCCGGGAGCCCCGTCGCCGTGTAGCTGAACGGACTGCCGCTCGCGGTGATGGCGTAACTGAACGCACTGCCGTAGGTCCCGTCCGCACTGACCGCCCCGGCGATCACCGGGCGCGGGGCCACCGCGCTGAGCGTGTAGGTTTCCCCCGTGGCAAAGCCCGCGCTCAGCGCATTGGCCGCCTGGTCCACGATCCCCGTGCCGCTCGCCTTCACGTCCAGCCGCAGCGTGCCGCTGCCGGCCAGCCCCTGCACCGTCACCAAATAGTCGGTCCCGCTCAGCGCGGCCACTCCCGCGATGCTCCCGCTCAGGCTTCCGCCCGGCGTCAGCGTGAAGTCGCCCGCGTCCACTCCGCTCACCTCGCGGCTGAATTTCACCCGGTACACCACGCTGCTGGCCACCGCCGCGGCATCCTGCGGACTCTGCCGCGTCACCGCCGCCACGCTCGGCGCCTGCGTATCCAACGCAATCGCACCCACCGTCGTCAGTTTCAGCACATACGCCTCGGTCCCGCCGCCCGACGCCACCTGCGCCGTGCCCACGCCGGGATCAAAGTCCACGACCCCGCCAAAATACCCGCCCACATAGACGTCGCCCACCCGGTCCACCGCCAAGCCCTGCACCCGCTCGTCGGCCCCAACCCCCAGAACCTTCGACCACACGTAGTCTCCGGCCGCACTCAGTTTCAGCACAAAAGCCTCCTCCCCGGCTTCCGTTGCGACGTGGCGCTGCGTGCCCGTGCCCGGATCCAGATCCACCGTCCCATAGAACGACCCGCCCGCATACACCGCCCCCTGCTCGTCCACCGCCACCGCGTGCACGTCGTCGAACCCCGCGCCCCCCACCGTGTGACTCCAAAGGTGCCCGCCGTCCCGGTCCAACCGCACGATAAAGCCGTCGCTCTCCCCCGCCGCCGTCAACGCCCGCACCCCCGCGCCCGGATCAAAATCCACCGTTCCGCGGAACGAGCCCACCAGCGCCACGTCCCCGGCGCTGCTCACGGCCGGGGCGCTCACCGCTTCATCGCCGGGACCACCGAAGCCCCGGGCCCACTGCAGCCCGCCCGCGGCATTAAACTTGGCGACGAAGCCGTCGGTGCCGCCGGCCGAAGTGAGCGACACGATCTCCGCCCCCGCGTCAAAATCCACCGTGCCGCTGAACGCACCCGCGACATAGAGTTCGCCGAGCGCATTCAGGGCCAGGCCGTTGACCTGGTCCGTCCCGCTGGCGCCCAGCGCCATGGCCCAGAGCAACTGGCCCGCCGCATCGAGCTTGAAGACCACCCCGTCTTTGCTCCCGGCGGAACCGAGCATCCGCGCGCCGTCACCCGGGTCAAAATCGACCTGACCACTGAACGCGCCGCCGACATAGACGGCGCCGAGGGCATCCACCGCCAGGGCCCGCGCCTCATCCGGGCCTGATCCGCCCAGCCCCGCCCCCCATTGGAATTGGCCGGCGCCATCGAGCTTGACGACAAACAGATCGGCCGCGCCCGCGGAAGCCGCCGGCACCACCGCGGCGCCGGGATCGAGATCGATCGCACCGCTGAACGAGCCCGCCAGATAAACCCGGCCTTGCGCATCCAACGCGAGGGTCCGCACGTCATCGGCGCCGGCGCCGCCCCAGGTTCGCACCCAGACAAAATTGCCCTGGGGGTCAAACTTCGTGACAAATCCGTCCGTATCGCCCGCCGCCGTCACGGCGACCACCCCGGTGCCGGGGTCGGCATCCACCGTACCGGAGAAACGGCCGGCGGCATACACGTGGCCATTCGCGTCGACGACGGTCGTCAGGACTTCATCGCGGCCGCTGGCGCCCCAGCCGCGCGCCCAGGCCAGGCGCACGTCATTCGCGAGGCTCAGCTCCGCCGCCGCATTTGCGTTGCCCGCCGCATCCGTAAACGCCCCCGCCGCCACCTGCACTTGCGCCGCCGCACTCACGTCCGCCACGGGCGTGAACGTCGCCGAATATTGGATGCCACTGCCGGCAAATCCGCTCAACCGCCCGTTCGTCACACTCACATCGTCGGCGGAAAAATCCGTCGCGCTCTCGCTTAACCGGAAGCTCAGCAGGGCCGTTTGGCCCGCCTTGAGCGCCAGCAGGTCGCTGGTGATCTTCACTTGCGGCGCCACCGTATCCACGCGCAAATTTTTGTTCACCGCCAGAGACCCGGCTCCGCCTCGCGCCGGCAGGGTCAAGTCCGCCGCACTGGCGGAGAGATTGACGAGGGTTCCCCCATTGAGCGTCAGGGCGCTCGTCGTCGCGTAGTCGAGATCGTCCGCGCGGTCACCGGCCTGGACCGTGTAGCGGAACGTCAACGTCCGGCTGCCGGAACCGGCGAAGTAAGCCGCCGTCCGCACCGGCACGAGGTCCAAGGCCAGCCCGGGATTGCCCGTCACCGTCACCACCCCGGAAAACACCACCTCGAGCACAATCTCCGCACCGGCCCGGTAGGACCCATCGGCGGTCGCCGCCGTCACCTGCGTCACAGTCAGCGCCGCGGCCGGATTCGTTTTCACCGGCAGGGAGAACGCGGCGAGGCTCGGATTGCCGGCCGCATCGACGGCCACGCCCGCGCCGGCTGCCACCGTCGCATTGCCGCCCGGTCCGGGAACGGGCGTGAACGTGGCCGTGTAGCGCGCCCCGCTCCCGCTCACGTCGGTCAGGCTGCCGCCGGTCACCGCGACGGCCGCCGCGTTGAAACCGGTGACGTTCTTGCTGAAGGTAAAGGTGACCGCCAGCGTAGCGCCGACCGCGACACCGGGGCTCTCGCTGGTGACGCTGAGGGTCGGGGCGATGAAGTCGGCGAGGAGGGCGGTGGGCGGGCTGGGCGGCGAGTCGTTGCCGGCGGCGTCGCGCAGGACGACGGTGAGGGCGCCGCCCGCGGGCACGGCGGTTTGCAGGGCGGCGGCCGTGG
>CAJAYO010000766.1 GCA_903948415.1 uncultured Opitutia bacterium
GGGTGGGCCGTGCGCTCCGCGCGCGGCTTCCTGGGGTGGGCCGTGCGCTCCGCGCGCGGCGTCCTGGGGTGGGCCGTGCGCTCCGCGCGCGGCTCAGCCCGTCACCCCACGACCGTCGATCCGCCGCCCGCGGAGCGGCCGGCCCACCTCGGACGGGCCGGCGCGGCGGTCTTCCTGGCCTCGCCCGCGAGCGATTTCGTCAACGGGCAGATTCTCTCCGGGGACGGCGGGTTGTTCCGCCGAGGGCGACGCGGTGGTCGACGCGCGGCGCGAAACCAAGGAATTCGGCCTCACCGACCGACTGAGCGCCCTCGATTACGCCCACCGACGCGCGCCGGTCCTGACGCTGGATCGAAAAATGGCCACCCTTCCCCGCTGCGCGAGGCTTGGAGCGAAAACCGCCCAATCTTCCGGAACAGCCCTCAGCCCCGGCCGGGCCAAACCGCGATTGCGATCCAGGCTCGGCCGAAAGGTTGGCCGGGGCAGGAAGACGAAAGGGCCAGCCGGGCGCACCGCGCCGGTCAAGTTTCTCGAGGAACGGGAGCCCGGGAGCGCTGGCCGGCGGCGGCGAATCGTTTGTCGGTAAAAACCCTTTGCGTTCCCGCGTTGCGCACGCGACGGTCCGCGCATGTCTCGGGACCTGCCATGCAAGACCCCTTCACCGGAAAAAGCACCTGCATCCAAGGCCGCGTCCTCCCCGGCGCGGAAGAACGCGCCCGTCTTCAAGACGATCACGAGCGACGATTGGAAGCGCTCGCTCACCTCGGCGCGGCTGCAGAAAAATGCGATCTCCGAGCGCATTCGGACCCGGACCGCGACCTCGTCCTCCTCGCCGAAGACGAAGTAGCCCTCCTCGAAAGCGCCGGGCCCGAGTGGGCGGAATTGGGCGCGGCGATCCGCGCGTTTCGCACGTGGCTGCCGCTGCACCGCCTCGACGACTTCGGTTTCCACGTCGATGTGGAGCATCCGTTGGAGGAACCCAACGCGCGGCTCCGTTACCTGCACAGCGGCGTCGAGGCCTCCGCGTTTGTCGCGGTGCACGATGCGTCGGTCTACAAATTTTTTCTGCCGCGCGACGAGCACTTCATCGGCAGCGAATTCGGGTTTCGGCGCGGCGACGAAACGGTGCTGCAGGCCGACGCAGTGCTGGGGAGCTACCGGGCGCTGTTGGAAAAACTCCTGCTCGTGCAGGCGCTGGGCGGCATGGCGACCGAGGTGGTGGCGGTGACGCCCGAGGGCATTGTGGTCGCGAAGCAGACGCTCGGCGAACCGCTCCCGCAGGGCGACGACATGTCGCGCGCGCTGCCGGCGGAGCTGATTGAAATCCCGTCGCGCTTTCTGCGCGCCAACCGCGACCATCCGCGGCTGTTTTTCCTGCGGCGCGGCGCCGCGGGGGCGGGGGAGCGTGCGCGGCCGTTTCTCGTCGCGGACCTGCACGCGCGGAATTTCGTGCGCTGTGTCGACGGGGCGCTGCGCGTGATCGATCTCGTGGCGGCGCCGTGGCCGGAGTCGGGTACGGCGCGCGATTCGCTCATCACCGACTGGCTCGCCCGCGTGCGGGCCGACCCCGACGCGTCGGCGCTCGGCGGGGCGCACGACGACGAGCTGTAACAAAAAAACCGCCGTCCGGCCCGGAGGCGCAGACGGCGGCGAAAGACGATCGGAAGGGAGGCGGAAGCGCGCTCAGCTCTTCTTCGCGTTGAGGAAGGCGAGGACCAGCTCGGCCTGTTTTTCGGTCTGGCCCTTGTCGTGGTAAACGACCTTGCCCTTGCGATCGATCAGGTAGGCTTCGCGGCTGGCCATCATCCCGCCGGACTGGCCGAAGGCGGTCATGACCTTCTTGTCGGTGTCGGCGAGGAGCGGGTAATCGAAATTATTCTTCTCCTTAAATTCCTTTTGCTTGGCCACGCCGTCGGTGCTGACGCCGATGACGGCGACGCCCTTTTTCTTCAGATCGGACCCGGCGTCGCGGAGGGAGCAGCCCTGCTTGGTGCAGCCGCCGGTGAGGGCTTTCGGATAGAACCACACGAGGGTGTAGTCGTTCTTTTTGTAGACGTCGGCGAGGTTGAGCGTGGTGCCGGCGTCGGTGGTGGCGGAGACGACGGGGGCGTCGGCTCCGACTTTGAGGGCCTCGGCACGGGCGAAGATACCGAGGAGAGTGAAGACAGACATAGCGAGGATGGGGCGGAGTTTCATACGGGACGTCAGAGGTAGGTGGAAAATATTGGATTCGCAAGCGGCGAGCGGCGGACAGCCGCGGGAGGGGTATCGCGCGGCGACGGTTCCGAGGGAGGGCGGGAGAACCCGGCCCTCCACCGGGGCGCGATCGCTCACGGCTCCAGCCCGGTCACCTGCACGTCGTTCGGGTAGTCGAGGCTGAATTTCACGGTGAGCTCGCGTTTTTCGGCGGGTTTGAGGTCGAGCGTCCACTTCAGCGCGCCTTCGGCCGTCGGCTTGAATTCCTTCGCGTCGGGGGCGAGCTGTTTCACGACGATCTTTTCGTTGCGGGAAACGGGGATCTGGTCGGCCACGACCACGCGCGCGGCGGTCTTTTTGTTGTTCTGGAGCGTGAGCAGATATTCGTAGGTCACGCGCTTGCCGCTGTTGGTGAGGCCGGTGTCTTCGGCGAAGCGCTTCACGCGTTTGTGCTTCACGGCGATCCCCTCGTCGACGCCGAGCGCGAGCTCGAACTTCTCCTCCGGCATGACGGTGCGCAGCGCGCTGGTGGCGACGAAGGTGCCGTCGAGAAACACGTTCATCGCGCCGCCGAGCAGCGGGAATTCGGAGGTGTTGGCGACTTTCGCCGTGAGAAACGCCGCCGGCTGGAGCTTCGGCGTGGTGAGGTATTCCGGATTCGCGGCGAGCGCGGCGGTGGTGA
>CAJAYO010000767.1 GCA_903948415.1 uncultured Opitutia bacterium
AGCACGTCGGGTACGCCGAAGACGCCGAGGGTCGGGCCGATGGCGCGGACGAGCATGGTCTTGGCGGTGGCGCCGCCGATGACGAAGCCCATGGTGAGAACGGTGCCGACCTGCTTGCGGACCGAGACGTTGATGAGGCGCGGGGTGGTCGCGGCGTTGAAGGCGGCGGTCGGGGTGGCGTCGTAGACTTCGCCGATGACGGCCCCGGTGCCGTTGGGGGCGGCGGCGCCGGCGGAGATTCGCACGGAGTTGTCGCGGCCGGTGACGGCGGCGAGGAGGGCCGCGTCGCGGGAGCCGGGAGAGGCGTAGGCAAAGGCGCCGACGGCGGCCATGGCGTTGGCGAGCGGGGCGAAGCCGCCCCAGTTGTCATTTTCGCCGATCTTCGTGGAGCCGGCGAAGAGTTCGAGGAAAGGATCGACGAGCGTGTCGGGGACACCGAGGGCGCCGAGGGACGGGCCGGCGGCGCGGATGACGAGGGGTTTGGGATTGGCGGCGGTCGCGCCGGCGACGACGTAGCCGAGGGAGAAACTGTCGCCGGCCGGGGCGAGGCCGGTGAGCACGGAGAGGTTAATCAGGCGGCCGGGGTTGGCGGAGGCGGCGGCGACGCTGACGATGCAGCCGTTGGTGTCGACGGACCCGGCGGGGTTCGTCACGACGCAGAAATAGACCCCGGCGTCGGCGGCGGTGAGGGGCTGGAGGGTGAGGCTGGAGGCGGTGGCGCCCGGGAGGCTGACGGGACCGGAGGCGTTCACGCGGCGCCACTGGTAGGACAAGGCGGAGCCGGTGGCGCCGACGTTGAGCACGAGGGACTGGCCGACGAGGAGGCTCAGGGCGCCGGGCAAGCGGGTGGTGACGGTGGGGGCGACCGCCGCGGCGTCGACGTTGAGGGTGGCGGCGGCGCTGGTGACCGTGCCGAAGGGGTTGGTGACGTGGACGGTGTAGTTGGCGGCGTCGGCGAGGGTGAGATTGCCGAGCGTGAGGGTGGCATTGACGGCGCCGGCGAGGGGCGCGCTGTTTTTGAGCCACTGGTAGGTGGGCGAAGGATTGCCGGTGGCGACGACGGTGAAGGTGACACTCTGGCCGACGACGGAGAACTGGCTGATGGGCTGGGTGGTGATGACGACGGCGGCGGGCGTGGGGTTGACCGAGAGGGTGGCGGGGGTGGAGGTGGCGGAGCCCGCGGGGTTGGTGGCGACGACGGCATAGGTCCCGGCCTGGGCGAAGGTCACGGCCGGGAGGCTGAGCGTGGCGGCGGTGGCGCCGGGGAGCGGCGCGCCGTCCTTGCGCCACTGGAAGGTGGGCGAGCCGGTGGCGGCGACGGTGAAGGTGGCGGTGCTCCCGGCGTTGACGGTTTGGCTGGCGGGCTGGGTGGTGAACGTCGGGAGCGCGAGGGTGCCCGCGGTGAGGACGATGCTGTAGGTGAAGGCGGGGGAGGCGATCAGGGTGCGATTGCTCCCCTGATACGCGATGAGGGTGAGGGGGTAAGTGCCGGCGGCGGCGGTGGGCGTGCCGGTGAGCAGCATCACGCCGCTCGGGGTGTTGAGGGTGCCGGTGGTCGTGAGGGTCGCGCCGGACGAGCTCTGGAAGGCGAGCCCGGCGGGGATGACGCCGGAGATTTGCCAGGACAACGGCTGCCCGAGGGTTCCGATGGTGCCGAGGGCGATCGGGCCGAGCTGGCTGCCGGCGGCGCCGGTAACCCCGGAGGGGGAGCCGGAGGACACGGAAAGCGTGGTCGCGCCGGCGAGGGTGTGCAGGGCGCCGAGGGACGCGACGGCGGCGAGGGCGGAGCGGAGGACGTGGCCGACGGGCGAGGCGTGGACGAGCTCACCGGCGGGGGCGGCGACGCGCAGGACGGGCGTGCGCTGGAGCAGCGTGAGGAGGAGGGCCCCGGGAAGATTGAGCCAGTGAAGACGGCGCAGGCAGGCGGCGGAGAGTTTCATGGGGACGGGACAGGTTGAGGCCGAGAAGACCGGGGACGGAAGACGGGGTGAGTAACCGGGTTGTTACCCGGCCGGAATCAGAAACGCACGGTGAGCTGGGTGGCGAGGGTTTCGGTGCGGGCGGGGGCGGCGGCGGGCTCGTTTTGCCAGGTGTATTGCAGCTTGAGCTGGATGTGCGGCGTGAAGCGGTAGCCGGGGGCCAGGTCGAGGCGCGAGACGGCGCGGCCCCAATGGACGGGACCGCGCGGGCCGTCGGGAATCGTGCCGAAGACCTGCCGGTTCCAGCGGACGGCGCCGAAGAGTTGGGGCGTGAATTTGTATTTCGCCTCGACGTAGCCGGCCAGCGTATCGGCTTCGCCGATGCGCGGGAGGGCGAAGCGCGTCCGGTAGAGCTCGGCCCAGACCTGCCAGCGGCGCCAGGCGAAGGCGAGGTCGGCGGCGAGGTCGCGCTGGCGGTAGTCGCCGCGACCGAAACCGGCCGCGAGGGTCGGGTCGGCCGAGGGGCGGAGATAGGTGCCGGTGGACGCGGAGACGCCGAACGTCCACAGGGGATTCGGGGCGTAGCCGAGGCGGGCGGCGACGGCGGGATAGGTCCACCATTTCTGCGCCTGCGTCCACGACCTGGGCCGGGAGGAGAGCGGGGCGTTCTTGAGCTCGGTGGAATAGCGGAATCGGCCGAGGGCGCCGGACGCGGCGAGACCGGTGGAGTAGGCGGGGCCCCAGAGGACCGGGACGCGGAGGCGTTTGTCGAGGGCGAGAGTGGCGGCCGAAAGGCCGGGGCGGACGTGGGACCACTGGAGCAGTTGGTTGACGGAGCGGACGGCGTCGGTGTCCCAGATGCCGGTGAGATTTTCGTAGGGCAGCGGGGCGTTGATGAACGGGCTGTCCCAGGAGCCGTGGCGGTTGACCCAGTTGCCGACGATGGTGGCGAATTTACCCAACTGGAGACTGAGGCGGCCATCGGACCACGGGGTGAGGCGGAGGGCGTATTCGTCGAGCCGGTGGCGGCTGCCGGCGTCGCCGGGGTCGAAGCCGCGATCGGCGCGGGCCTGGGCGAAGGCGTAGGCGCGGGCGCCGAGCTGGGCGTCGAGGAAGAGCGTGAGGCGGGGGTTGAAGAGGTCGGGGCGGTTCGTCTCGAGCAGGGCGGGCGCCGGGAGGGGAAGATGGTAGCCCTCGAGGTCGACGGTGCCGCTGACGCGGGCGCGAAACGCGCCGTTGAGCGCGGAGGTCGAGAGCGCTGCGGCGAGGCGGTCGAAGGCTTCCTCGGACGCGACCGCGGCGGTCGGAGCCGCGAGGGCGAGCGCGGTGACGACGGGGAGCGCGAGGCGGAGGGTACGGAAAATGCTCATACGGCGGCGGGGGCCGGGGCGGCGAGGCGGAAGGTCACGGCGAATTCGGTCCAGGCATCGTCGGAGCGGGCGAGGCGGAGGTCGCCGCCGTGGAGGCGGGCGAGTTCGCGGGCGAGGTTGAGGCCGAGGCCGTAGCCGGGGACGTTTTCGCCGACGCCGCCGCGGTGGAAGCGCTCGAAGATGTGGGCCTGGGCGGCGGGGGCGATCGGGCGGCCGGTGTTGGCGACGGTGAGGACCGCGGTGTCGGCCAGGGCGCGGGCGGTGACGCGCACGCGGCCGCCGGGGCGGTTATACTTGCGGGCGTTTTCGAGGAGATTCTGGAGGATCAGCGAGGTGAAGCGTTTCTCGCCGGCGACGGCGAGGGCGGCGGGGAAATCGGTTTCGACCGAGAGCCCGAGGGCATCGGGGATGGCGCCGAGATCGTCGAGGGACGCCTCGATGAGCGGCACGAGATCGACGGGGGCGAAGTCGAGGGTGAGGCGGCCGGCGTCCAGGCGGGAGAGGAGGAGCAGGTCCTCGATGACGCTGGAGAGGCGGTAGGTTTGATGGACGAGGGCGGCGAGCTGCTGGCATTCGTCGGGGCTGAGGTTTTCGCGGGCGAGGAGTTCCTCGAGGCCGGCGCGGAGGACGGTGACGGGGGTCTTGAGCTGGTGCGAGGCGTCGGCGGAGAAGCGGGCGGCGCGCTGGAGTTCTTCGGCGGTGTGTTCGAGGGCGGCTTCGGCGCGGGCGCGCTGGGCGCGGTTTTCCTCGGAGGCGACGGCGAGTTGTTCGACGGGCGCGGAGAGGCGGGCGGAAGCGAACTGGCTGGCGGCGAGGCCGACGAGGAGCACGAGCGCGCCGGCGCCGAGGATCTGCCCGCGGAGGGCGCGCTGGCGCGCGAGGAGGTCGGTGAGCGGATAGACGCACACCTCGTAGGCGGCGGGGTAGAGCGAGCCGGGGTTGAGCCGTTTCGAAAACAGGAGGTGCGGGACACCGGCGAGCGCGACGCGCAGGGGGTCGGCGACGGCGGCCAGGACTTCGGCGGCGCGGACGGTGGAGCGGGAGGCCCCGAGCGGGGACGAGTGTTCGGCGCCGGCGAGCCAGAGGCCGCACCGCAGTCCGGCGGAGGCGGGGGGGTTCTCGCCGGCGAGCGGGGTGAAGCCGAGCACGAGGGCGGCGATCACTTCGCCCGTCTCGGTGGAAACGATCGGCGTCGTGATGATTTCCGCGAGGACGGTGCTCCCGGTGCGGGGCAGATAACCGAGCTGGGGCTGGTCCGGTGCGCGGGGCAACCGGAGGCGCGCCTCGTCGGCGGCGCTGAGCGGACCGACCGCCCCGGCATTGGCGGGGGGCACGACAATCGCCCCGGTGCGGTCGAGGAAGCGGTAGAAGTGGGCATGCAAGGCGGGCCCGGCGGAGCCGGGGGCGGGCTCGACGGGCCGCTGCAGGATGTCGCGCAGTTCATCCTGGGCGCTGGGATAGAGGAGATCGAGGGCGTTGTCCTCGAGGGCGGCGTGGATGCGGGGTTTGCGGACGAGAGCGCGGCAGCGTTCGGCGAGGGCGGCGGAGCGGACGGCCTGGGAGTGGTGGAGCGCCGCGAGTTCGGCCTGAAATTCGCGTTCGAGGCCGCGTTCGACGCCGGCGGTGAGGTTGTGTTCGGCGAAGAAGAGGCCGAGCACGGTGACGCCGGAGACGACGAGCATCATCGTCACGAGGAGCTTCGTGCGAAAGCGCGTCGGGCGGGACGGCGACGGCGCGGGCGTCGCCGCGGCGAAGGCGCGCGGGGTGGTCACGGAAAATCCAGGCGGAGCGTCGCGCCGGGCGTGAGTTCGACGGCGTGTGCGCGGGTGGTTTTGCTGTCGAGCCAGGCCGTGAGGGTGTAGCGCCCGGGCGGGAGACCGGTGAGGCGGAAATGGCCGGCGGGGTCGGTCATCACGAAGTGCGGGGTATCGAGGACGAGGACGACGCCGCGCATGTGTTCGTGGATGTCGCAGCGGAGGGTGACGAGGCCGGGGAGGTCGAAGGTTTGCGAAGGCACGGGGCGCTCGTCGGGCCGGTAGCGGCCGAGGTCGAAGCGTTTCGGGGGCGAGTAGGAAAAAACATTGTGATACTGGTCGTCGAGGTTGGGGAACTCGACCTTGGTGCCGGTTTGCACGGGCAGCAGCGCGGGCACGAACGCGAGGTCCTTTTGGATGAGCCGGGCGACCGGAGGTGTGGCGGGTTTCGGGAAGGAGCCGGCGAGAAACACGACGGCGAGCGGCGGATTGGTCGCGACGACGCCGCCCTTGGAGACGATTTCGTAACGCTGGTTGACGACGGGGGCCGGGGTGGCTTGCGGGAGTGCGACCCGGCCCTCGATCGTGGCTTGGGCGCAGGCGAGCGCGGGGAGGACCGCCAGGACGGCGGCGAGCAGGACGGGACGGCGGGGCAGCATGGGGTCGAAAATTAGTCCGGGGCGCGGACGGTGTAGCCGACCGCGCGGAGGGTGTGGATGAGCGGGACGGAGAAGCCGGTGTCCACTTTCTTACGGAGGCGGGTGATGAAAATCTCGACGGTGCGGGTGTCGTATTCGTGGTCGCGCTGCCAGACGCGGCCGCAGAGTTCGGTGCGGGAAAACGCGCGGCCGGGCTCCTGGAGGAGGACCTGGAGGACGTCGAATTCGCGGGGCGAGAGCGGGATGATTTTTCCGGCGCGGGTGACGCGGCGATGGCGGACGTCCATCTGGAGATCGGCGACCTGCAGGAGATCGGCGACGCCGGGCGTGGCGGTGCGGCGGCCGAGGGCCTCGACGCGGGCGATGAGCTCGTCCATCGCGAAGGGTTTCGCGAGGTAATCGTCGGCGCCGGACTGGAGGCCCTTGACGCGGTGTTCGACCTCGGCCTTGGCGGTGAGGATGAGGACGCGGGCGGGCGAGCCGGCCTGGCGGAGGCGGGCGAGCACGGAGAGGCCGTCGAGGGTGGGCAGGTTGAGGTCGAGCACGATGAGATCGTGCGGGTGGGCGAGCGCGGCGCGGAGGCCGAGCGCGCCGTCGGGTTGCGCGACGACGGTGTGGCCGCGGCGGGCGAGGGCACGGGTGACGTGACCGGCGAGCTGGGGTTCGTCTTCGATGACTAGAATGCGCACGGTCGGGGGGGGGAGAAATGGGCGGCGGCCGCGGAGTGTCGCCAGGCCGGCGCGAGGGTCAAGAGCGGCGGGGCGCGGACGGCGCGGCGGCGGGCGGCGCGGCGG
>CAJAYO010000768.1 GCA_903948415.1 uncultured Opitutia bacterium
GGCGTTTTCGAACACCTCTTCGAACTGCCGATGGCTGCGCACGAGGCTGGCCTCGCTCTCCTTGCGCTCGGTGATGTCGCGGATCGTGCCGGAGATGGTCGCGGCGGTTCCGCCCGGTCCCGGGGCGGGCTGACCGCGGATCTCGACCCAACGGAGGGTGCCATCCGGACGCAAGATGCGCGCTTCAATGGCGTAGGCCTGCATGTGCTCCACCGCGTCGACCAGCGTTTTGACGTAGCGCTCATGGTCGCCCGGATGGAGGGTGGCCCGAAAGGCTTTCCGGGTGGGCTCTAGCTCGCTGCGGCTCCGGCCGAAAATGACGAAGGCTTGATCGGAGCATTCGAGCGCATCGGAGGACAAATCGATCGACCAACTGCCGATACGGCCGATGCGTTGGGCATCGCCGAGGTGGGTGGCGAGGCGCTCCAGGTCGGTCTGGGCCTTTTTTCGGGCGCTGATGTCGCGCAGGAAACTGCTGAACTGGCGGACCCCGCGCACCAGAATGGGATTCACACTGAGTTCCACCGGGATCTCGCGGCCGTCGCGGCACATCGCGGTCAGTTCGAGGCGCTGGCCCATAATCGTACTGGTGCCGGTGGACAGATAGCGGTTCATCCCGCGCGTATGGGCTTCGCGCATCGCGGGGGGCACGATCAAGTCTCCCAGCGACCGGCCGAGGGCCTCGGCGGCGGACCAGCCAAAGAGGATTTCGGCCTGGCGGTTCCACGCGCAGATCCGGCCCTGCGCATCCATGGTGACCGCCGCGTCTAGGGCGGTGTCGACGACTTGCCGAATGTGCTCGTCGCCGTCGCGCACCTGCGCCTGGGCCAGCTCCAGTTCGGCCACCTTGTGGCGCAACAGGACAAACGCGGCGCCCGCCGCGAGCAGCAAGACGAGGAGACCACCGGCTTGAGTCAGCACCGCCCAGCGCGCGCTCCGGCCGGCCTCGAACCAGTCCTTCGCCGGGAAATCGACCCCGAGCACGCCATCCAACGAGCCGTCCGGTCGGCGCAAGGGCACCCAGGCGCTGACCCAATCGCCCCATTCGTCGGAGTAGGTTTCCCGGTCAAAGTTGGCCGTCCCGGCCAGGGCGAGCTCGAGCCCCTTGTCGACATGGTCGTAAACGTGTCCGATCGCGGTGCGCTGCTCGCGCTCGCCCTCGATCCGGCCGTTGCGGTCGTAGTCGGTTTCCGAATCGACGATGATCACAACCTTGCCGTCGGGGCCGGCCCGCATCGTGTAGATGTCACTGACCGCCGGCGATACCTTCAACAGGCGGATTTGGGTCTCGATCAGTTGACGGTAGACCGGGTCGTCGGGGGGCGTGGCCAGGGTGATGCGGCTGTGCCCCATTTGCTGCATGATGTCGGCGAAAACGGGCGCGATATCCCCCATTTGAACGGAAATTTCCCGGTGGGCCCGGTCGGCGCCAATCTTGGCGGGCCACCAGGCGAGGCCGAGCAAGAGGCCGGCCGCGGCCCAGATAGGCCAAGGGAGCGCGCCCCCCCGGCGGCGGCGCAGCGTCACCACGACCCCGGCGACGAGCGCGAGGCCGGCCAGCAAAAAAACCAGATAGTCGGACTGGGCCAAGAGGAGGGATTTCAAGTCGAGGAGCATCGCGGAACGAGGCGGACAAGGGAGAAGGCAGAGAGGAGAGAAGGTCGGGCCGGCCCGGCCGGAACGGCGGGCGCGGGCCGGCGCAGAGGGGTGGCGGGGCTCATGGCGCGGGCATGCCCATGAGCTGGCGAATCGCGGCGGTGAACGTCACCTCGTCGAAGGGCTTATGGAGCACGGAGACGACCCCCAGGGCCGCCAGTTCATGCGCCTGTTTATCTTCGACCCGGCCGCTGCAGACCAGCACGGGCATCCCCGGCAGCATATGCTTGAGCGTCCGCACCAGTTTGAGCCCGTCCATGTGCGGCATGTTCAGATCGGTGACCACGCCGCACAGCGCCGCGCGGTTTTCCACGACGCGAATCAGGGCATCGGTGCCGTCGTTGGCCGTGATCACGCGGAAGTTCAGCTCCCGCAACACGGCGGTCGTGATTTCCCGGACCGAC
>CAJAYO010000769.1 GCA_903948415.1 uncultured Opitutia bacterium
CGTGGGCGGCACGGTGCTCGAACCGGGCACGTATACGCTCTCCGTGAGCTTCATGCCCGCCGATGCTATCAACTATAACGGGCCGATCACGGCGACGGTGACCCTCGTGGTGGAACTGCCGGCGGCGCCCGCGGCGCAAGACGACCGTGTGCAGGCCGTCGAAAGCTCGGGCGTCGCCAACGCGACCCCGGGGCTCAACCCCCAAGGGAGCGTGCTCACGAACGACACGGGGACCGTGCTCAGCGTGCGACTCATGGGCGGCGTCGCCCTGACCAGCGGCCCCGCCACGATCCTCGGCCAATACGGCACGCTGACCGCCGCCGCGGACGGCACCTTCGCCTACGTGGTCAACAACGCGCTGCCCGCGGTCGAAGCCCTTAATGTCGGGCAGGCCTTGACCGATGCGTTTGATTATACCCTCGGCGACCGCTTCAACCGGACGGCCGGAGCGCGCCTCTCCATCACGATTGCCGGGGCCAACGATGCGCCGGTGGCCGTGGCGATCACGTTGCCGCCCACCACCGCCGGGCGGGCCTTCGGACCCGTCACCGTTGCGCCGTTCACCGATGTCGACAACGCCCTCCTCACCTACACGGTCACCGGTCTGCCAGCGGGGGTCGTCTTCGACCCGGTGACGCGCACGTTCTCCGGCACGCCCGGCAGCGTGGGCAGTTTCAGCCTGACGCTTACCGCGAGCGACGGAGAATCCAGCGCCGCCACCACGTTCACCCTCCAAGTGACGGCCCCGCCGGTCAACACCGTGCCCTCCGGCCCCATAAACTTTACCGGCGATCCAGCGCGGGTGGTCGGACCGGACGGCACCGTGTTTGCGGTCGCCGATGCGGACAGCGCCGAGCTGACCGTCACGTTAAGCGCCGGGGTCGGCCTGCTCACTCTGCCGAACCGCACGGGCCTCACGCTTCTGAACGGGGCCGGATTAAACGTCCCGAGCCTTTCGTTCCGCGGCTTGGTGCGCGATCTCAACGCGGCGATGGCCCAGCTCATCTACCAAGCCCCCGCGGGCTTTTTCGGTCAGGACACCATCACGATTACGTCCACCGACGAACGGGGAAACACGGATGTCGATCGGATCGATCCGCCGTTCACCGTCGCCTTGGCAACCTTGGGTGGCACCAATGTCGCCGCCTCGATTGCTTCGATCGGCTCCGGGGACAAGCAATTGGTCAGTGGCCGCGTCACGCAGTTTGATGCCAGCGTGATCAATGGCGTGAGCGTTTCCGGGACCGGCACCGCCGGGCAGCTGGTGGTCGGCTCGCCCACGCGCCAAGACGGCTCGGTGCAGGAGACTACGGTTTCGGTGGAACTGACCTATGCCGACGGCTCCAAGGAAGTCGTGCCGGTCAAGGTCACCATCTACAATCCGAAGCTGCAGCTGGTCACCCGGCTTATCCTGAATCCCCAGACGAGTCTGTATGAGCAACGCGTGGAGGTGACGAACACCACCCCCTACATCATCGATTCTTTCCGCGTGTTGATCCCGACCTTGCCCGGCGGGGTGATGCTCTATTCGCGGAGCACCACCACGGCAAGCGGGCAGCCGGCCGTGGAAGACACCCGCGCCCTCAAACCGGGCGAGGTCCGGGTGTTCATCATCGAATACTTTGCGCCGAACGTGGCGCAGTTTCCCGAACCGGCCGTCGCGTTGGAAATCAACTCCGTGAGCGCCCTCGCGAGCCCGCTCGGCACCACGGCGGCCATCGATCGCACGGTCGTGGCGCCGAACGGTCGTCGCTACATCGAATTCGGCACGGTCCTCAACCAAAGTTACTGGATCCAATACCGCGACAGCGCGACCGCGTCCTGGGAAACCTCCGCCGTGCCCGTCGCCGGCACTGGCACCTCGATCAATTGGTTGGACGATGGCTGGCCCAAGACCAATGCGGTGCCCACCGCGGCGCGCGAATACCGCCTGCTGGTGGCGGCGCCGGGCGCCGGCTCCCTGACCTTGGCGGTCCAACCCCAGCCGGTCCAGGCCGCCCTCAACGCCCCGGCCACGCTGCGAGTCGCCGCCAACGGCGCCGGCCCGTTTACTTACCAGTGGTATCGTGACGGCGAGC
>CAJAYO010000770.1 GCA_903948415.1 uncultured Opitutia bacterium
GAGACGGGCGTAAAGGTAAACGAGGTAGCGCAGGTCTTCGATGGGGAGGGTGGCGGCGCGATCGAGAATCTTGTGATCAGAAAGCGGGGCCGGGGGGGGCGTTTTCGGCCGACTGCGCCGCGGGCAGGCCCGCGCACCCCAGGGCGAGGGCGAGGAGTCCGGCGACGAGGCGAGGGGCGGTGCTCACGGTTTGCCGCCCGAGGTGGCGAGTTGGGTGGCGAGGCGGTGGAGGGCTTCGGCGTAGGCGCGTTTGGCGCCGGTGCGGTCGCCGCGGGACAGGCGGATGTCGCCGAGCGCGCCCCAGTCGGTCGCCGGCGCGGCGCGGACCGCGGCGAGATAGGCGAGTTGGTGTTTTTCGGCGGAGCGGTAGTCGCCGGCCGCCGTGGCGATTTCCGCGGCGAGCTGCAACATGGCGGGGGTGGGCGCCCGAAGGAAAGGGGCGAGCAGGCGGCCGGCCTCGGCGGTTTGGCGCCGGAGCAGGAGGACGCGAGCGAGGGAGGCGGTGTAGTCGAACTCCGCCGGGCGGAGAGCGATCAGTTCCCGCCAGAGTCGCTCGGCGGCGGGGAACTCGCGGAGGGCTTCGCGGGCGCGCGCGAGGCGCTCCAGGATCGCCTCATCGTGGGCGAGGGCGGGCGCGAGGGGTTTGGCGAGGTAGCGGCGCTCGGCGGCGCGGTCGTTGTTGAGCCGGAGCAGTTCCAGGTAAAGCGAGGCGGCGGCGGCATCGGCGTGAAGTCCGGCGTGGGGGGTGAGGGCGGCCTGCGCGTCGACGTATTTTTTTCGGCGGAGAGGGCGAAGGCGAGTTGGAGGCGGAGGTCGTCGCTTTGGGTCGTGCGCCGGAGGCCGTCGGCGAGGGCGGCCTCGCGGCGCACCGGGTCGTCGGCGAGTTCGTAGCCGTAGGCGAGAAGAACAAAGTCGCGGGCCGCGGGCACGGGGCTGGCGTCGATCCGGCGGTGGAGGCCGCGGGTGAAATCGTCGTAGCGGCCGAGGGATTCGGCGAGACGGATGTAGGGTCCGAGGACTTCCTCGGTCGGGGCTTCACCGGCCAGTTCCCGGTAAAGCGAAAGGGCGTCGAGGTGGCGGTTCTGTGCGACGAGACTTTCGGCGATTTCCCGGCGAATGAGGGCGTCGGCCGGACGGAGGGCGGCGGCGCGGCGGAGGACCGTCTCGGCGTCGGCGAAGCGGTAGAGTTCGCGGTGGAGGTGGGCGAAGTCGATCAGGGCGTCGACGTCGCGCGGGGCTTCGGCGAGATAACGTTCGAACGCGGTGCGGGATTCGTCGAACCGGCCGAGCGAAACGTCGAGGCGGGCGAGACGCAGGGTGTGGTCGGGCCGGCCGGGAACGGGGACGAGGCGGGTGAGGGCGCGGGCGAGATCGTCGTCGCGGTAGAGGCCGGGGTTGAGGGCGACGAGGCGGTCGAGCGCGAGGTGGGGGTCGGAGGGCGACGCCGGCAGCGAGGGAGCGGGGGTGAGGGCGAGTTCGAGCCAGGTGTCAAAAGCGAGGGCGGGTTGCGTGGTGTATTCGTAGATACGCGCGAGATCGCGGAGGTCGGCGGGGGCGCGCGAACCCAGGGCGGCCGCGGTCTGGGCGGAGGCGAGGGCGTCCGCGGGCCGGCCGGCCGCGAGGTAGAGATCGCGGAGGCGGCGGTGGCCGGCGAGGTCGGCGGGGTGCGACGCCACATAGCGCTCGACCTCGGGTGTGGCGGCGGCGGGTTCGCCGGCGGCGAGGGCGACCGAGGCGAGTTCGGCGATGAGTGCGGCGTCAGCCGGGGCGGCGGCGGCGCGGGTGCGCAGGAGCGCGAGGGCGTCGCGGTTGCGGTTGAGGGCGCGCAGGAGTGCGGTGCGCGGCGCCAGGAAGGCCGGATCCGGGGCGTCGCCGAGGGCCGCGAGGGCGTCGGCGGGACGGCCGGCGAGTTGCCAAAGGCGGGCGAGCTCGAGGGCTTCGGCGGCGGGGCGCGGGGCAACGTGGGTGGCCGCGAAGATCCCGGCAGCCGCCGCCGGCTGGTTGGCGGCGAGGGCGGCTTTGACGAGCCCCTGGCGGAGTGCGGCGCGTTGGTCCTCGGGCGCCCGGGCGAAATCCGCGGCCACCTCCGACCAGGCGGCGGCCGGGTCGGCGAGCGAAGGAATCACCCGGGCGAGTTCGCGGAAGAGGGCGCGATCGAACGGGGATTCGCGCCAGGCGCGCGCGGCGACGGTCCAAAAGCGGGCGACCGCCGCCGGGGAGTTCAGCGGGTGCTCGAGGCGGTCAATCTGCACGTCCAGCAACCGATAGTGGGCCGGGTGGGCGGCGCGTTGCGTGGCGGAGATTTTTTTCCAGGCGCGGCGCGCTTCCCCGGCGGACCGGTCGCGGAGGAGGTTTTCGACCAGCTCGGCATCGCCGGGCACGAGCGACCAGACGCCGAGGCCGCACGCGGCGAGGAGGAGCGCGAGCTGCCACCACGGCAGCAAGGTTTTGGTGCGACGGGCGGCGGAACTCATGGCGCGGGCGGGGCGGCGAACTCGAGCGCGACCTCAGCTTGCGAAGGAAACGTGAGCCGCAGGGTGCCGTCCGCGGCGGCGCGCCACACCTGCGGGGTGCGGTTGACGGAGCCGCGGACGGCTGAAGCGGGTGGCAGTCCGGCGATGACCACCTGGACGTCGCGCAGGTCGTTGACGGCGAAGTCCCACGCGGCCGGAGTGCGCGAGCGGAAAGTGATTTCGGCGGAGGAGCTTTCGAGGCGCGGCGTGACCCCGGGGGCGGCGCCGGCCGGCAGCAGCGCGAGGGAGACGGCCGGGGAGCCGTCGGTGTGGACGTAGGCCTGGTCGCGTTCGGTTTTCCAACCGCTGATGCCGGGGGAGCGTGCGAGGTCGATGCGGGCGGCGAGGGCGGCGGGGAGGCGGAGGGTGCGGGAATCGCCGCCGTTGACGACGAGCCAGCGGTCCGGGCCGGCGGCAAAGATGGCGGTGTGGCGGGCATCGCGGGCCAGGCGGGCGTAGCCCGAAACCGTGAGGGCATGGAGCGGCTGGGTCATGACCCAGTCGTAGATGGTTTCGAGGGCGTGCAGGGAGGCGGGGTAATCGCCGCTGTAGAAATGGTAGTAGAGGTTGACGGGTTTGAGGCGGCGGGGCGTTTCCGTGAGGGCGTAGGTGGCGAGGACGTGGGTGAAGGTGCCTAAGAGCGGGCCGCGCCAGTTGTTGGTGTAGACGTTTTCGTTTTGGTTGGGGGCGTAGATCTGGAGTTCGTCGCCCCAGGGCATGGTGCGCGG
The DNA here is from genome assembly GCA_903948415.1 of uncultured Opitutia bacterium. Classification (GTDB taxonomy): domain Bacteria; phylum Verrucomicrobiota; class Verrucomicrobiia; order Opitutales; family Opitutaceae; genus GAS368. Next base: position 3,242 of record CAJAYO010000770.1, read on the forward strand.
CGCGACGGCGGTGAGGGAGCGGTCGCGGGCGGTGATGAGGGTGTCGCCGCCGTTGAGGTTTTCGAGGCCGAGGCGGCGCGTGAGGGCGAGGGCTTCCGGGGGTGGGCGGCAGTTGCCGGTCCAGAGAAACACGCGGACGGGGCGGTCGGGCGGGGCGAGCTGTTCGTTGATGTAGCGGACGGAGCCCTCGATTTCGCGGACGAGGTCCAGTTTCCCCTGGGGCGCTTTCAGGTCGAGATTCTGCCCGTCATAAAATGCTTCCGTGCGGTCGCCCTCGATCCAGAAGAACGGGTGCGAGTAGGTGTGGGAGGCGGCCTCGACCTGCGGGAGCGCAAAGATGCCGCGGGCGACGGCCTCGAGGACCGGGGCGTCGGCGGCGCGTTGCGTGCGGATGAGGCCGCGGAGCTCGGCCTCGATGATGGAAACGGTGACGGGAAGCGGATATTTTTTGAGGATGCGGTCGCGAATGATCTCGGCGGAGCGCTGGCCGGCCGCCACGCGGGAAAAATTCGAAAAGCCGTCGCCGTCGATGTGGTTGAGAAAAAGGCGCAGTCCGTCGCGGGTGGTCGTGTCGGGCACGGGTGCGGCGAGGTCGCCGAGCGCGAGCGACAGGAAGGCAAACGGATCAAGATGCCAGAAGTCGCGAAAGTCGGCGCGGCGGAAGAGCAGATACGGATCGCAGGCCAGGCCGCCCCAGTCACAGGTGAAGGCCGCGTCGAAATCGACCGGCGGGGCGTCTTTCGCCTTGGCCCGCACGCGGAGCAGGCGGCGGGCGCCGGCGGGCGCGCGCAGGTCGCGGTGGCCGACGGGCAAGGCGGCCACGGGGGTCTCAAAGTCGAGCACGGCAGGGTCTTTGCCGACAATCTCCGCGGTAAACGGCGGGTCCGTGAAGGCGCCGGTGCCGCCGAATCCGAAGGCGGCGAGGAACCGTTTGCGCTGGTCGACATCGCGGAACGGGAGGCCGCCGAACAGGAGGATTTTCCGGCCGGCGTCGCGCTGCGCGATGAGCCAGTCGACGACCTGGGGCTCGAGGGCGGCGGCGATTTCCCAGGCGCGGGGAAGAATGATGCCGCGGTAGTCGGCCCCGAGCGCGGGCAGGTCGGCGGCAGCCTCGATCTTGAAGTAGTCGACTTCATAGCCGAGCCACTCGAGGGGAGCCTGGAGGCGTTGCGCGGTGAAGGATTCGGCGGGCCATTTGACCTGATCCTCCTGCACGGTCGTCAGGTTGCCGAAAAACGAACAGATCCGGCGCGGCACGGGCCGGAGCGGGGCGAGCAGCGCGCCGTCGAGGCGAGGGGTGGAGACAAAGGCGTGGAAACCGAGCGCCCGGCTCCGGTCGGCGGCGGCCGTGGCCCGCGGGGCGTCGGCGGGGTCGGTGTAGTCCAGCACATAGACCTGACGACCGGCGGCGGCGACACGCTCGAGGTGGACAAGCAGCGCGGCCGAGTCGGCCGGCGGGACGGCCCGGGAGGTTTTCGTGGCGAAGTCGTGCGACTCGAACAGCGATTCGACGAGGACGCCGTCGATGGCGTCGCGGAGGTCGTCGAAGGACGAAAAACCGCGGTTGACGAGAATGCGCTTGGTCGGAAAGGCGGCGTGCAGCCGGCGGACGACCGCGACGAGGCCGGCGCGGAGCGCGGCGAGGCGGGCGGGAGCGGGACCGGCGGCCAGTTCGATGGAGTCGAGGGTGTCGAGGAAGAAGCCGTCGAAACCGCGGGCGACGATGGCCGGGGCGAGTTGCGTGACGAAAAAATCCGCCCAGCGCGGGTCGGTGAGATCGACGAGATCGGAATTCCACGTGGCGTTGCGTCCGGCAAAGGGGAGGCGGCGGGCGAGGACGTCGGCGCGATAGGGGGCGTCGGCGGCGACTTCGCCGACACTGAGGTAAGCGAGGACGGTGTTGCCGACGCGATGGGCGGCGGCGAGGTCGACGGCGGCGTCGGGGTGCACGATGGAGAGCGCGTGGGCGAGAAGCGGCGCCGTCGGGACGCGCGCGGCGTAGTTGACGTAGAACGCCAGCGGTTCCGTTTTCGCGCCCGGCGCGGCGCGGGCCGGGGGGACGAAGCCAACGGCCACCGCGAGGGCCAGAGCGATCGCGATCAGGGCGTGCATGGCGGACCGGCTCAGCCTGTTCGGATCAATTCGCCCAGCCCCGTTTCGACCGAGACTTCGGCGCGGAAGCCGAGGGCGGCGTCGGCGTGTGCGGGGGCGCCCAGCGAATGGAGGATGTCGCCGGTGCGCGGGGCGCCGTGGACGACCGCGGGCGCGGCCGGATAATGACGGGCAAAGACCCCAACGACCTCGAGCAGCGAGGTCGCGCGGCCGGTGCAAATGTTGGCCACCCCGGAGGCCACTGCGGGCGCCGTGGCGGCGAGGAGGTTGGCGCGGGCGACATCGTGGACCGAGATGAAGTCGCGCGTCTGTTGGCCGTCGCCGTAGATCGTGACGCCCTGGCCGGAGCGGTAGCGCCGGTCGAAAATCGAGATGACGCCGGAGTAGGGCGAGGCGGGGTCCTGGCGCGGGCCGAAGACGTTGAAATAACGTTGGCACCGCACCGTGAGGCCGAAGGCGGCGCCATGGCCGAGCAAGATGGCCTCGGAGGCGAGTTTGGCCGCGCCATAGGGACTGATGGGGCTCTTTTCGGTCGTCTCGCGGAGGGGGAAATCGGCGGTATCGCCGTAGACGGCGGCCGAGGAGGCGAAGACGATGCGGCGCACCCCGTGCAGGCGCGCGGCTTCCGCCACGAGGTGGGTGGCGTGGACGTTCAAGGCGTAGTTCAGATCCGGGTCCGTCATGCTTTCCTGCACACTGACGAGGGCGGCGAGGTGGATGACGGCGTCCGGTCGGACCGTGCCGACCAAAGCGGCGAGGGCGCCGGGGGCGGCGACATCCCCCTCGTGGAAGGCGAAGCGCGGCGCGGCGAGGGCGGCCGCGAGGTTTGCGCGCCGGCCGGTGCGGAAATTATCAAGCCCCGTCACGGCGTGGCCGGCGGCCAGCAGACGGTCCACCGTGTGACTGCCGATGAAGCCGGCAGCACCTGTGACGAGAACATGAGCCATAGAACCGAGACTTTCTCAAAAAGTGCTGGCGTCAACCCTGTGGGGGGCAAAGGTAAGGCTGCTCCAAAAAACCCGATTCGATTTATTTTATGACAACCCAAAAACGTGTGCTTGCGGTCATCATGGGCGGCGGCCGTGGAACCCGGCTCTCACCCCTCACTTTGGAGCGCTGCAAACCCGCCGTGCCCCTCGCCGGCAAGTACCGCCTCGTCGATATTCCGATCAGCAACTGCATCAACTCCGACATCAACCGCATCTTCATCCTGTCGCAGTTCCAGACGGCGTCCCTCCACCGTCACGTGCAGAACACGTATCACTTCGACCCGTTTGGCGGCGGTTTCGTGGACATTCTGTCGGCGGAGCAGACCGAGAAGAGCGCCGACTGGTATCAAGGAACCGCGGACGCGGTGCGCCGCAATCTCGTCCACTTCCGCGCCTTCCCGCACGATCTCGTGCTGATCCTCTCGGGCGACCAGCTCTACCGGATGGACTACCGGAAAATCGTCGAGCAGCACATCGCGACCAAGGCGGACGTGACGGTCGCCGCGATTCCCTTCCCCGTGTCGAAGGTGGCCGGGCTCGGCCTGATGCAGGTCAAGGACGACCACTCGATCGAGCGTTTCGTCGAGAAGCCCAAGGACCCGGCCGTGATCCAGAGCCTGACGCTGAGCGCGGCGCTGGAGGCCGAGTTGGCGACGCCGTCCACCGAAAAGCGCTGTCTCGCGTCGATGGGCATCTACGTGTTCAACCGCGCGGTGCTCGCCGACGCGCTCGCCGGCACGCAGACTGATTTCGGCAAGGAGATCATCCCCGGGCTGCTCGGCCAGAAAAAGCTGTTCGCCCATATTTTCGAGGGCTACTGGGAGGACATCGGCACGGTGCGCGCGTTTTTCGACGCGAACCTCGCGCTCGCACAGCCGCTGCCGCCGTTCGATTTCTTCGACGCGAGCGAGCCCATCTACACGCAGGACCGCTATCTGCCCGCCGCGAAGCTCAACAAGTGCGCCATCGACCACGTGGTGATCGGCGACGGCTCGATCATCACGGACTCGACGCTGCACCATTGCGTGCTCGGCGTGCGGAGTTTCATCGGAGAAGGCTCCTCGCTGGAGGATGCCGTGGTGATGGGCGCGGACTACTACGAGACGCCGGCGCAGTTGAAGGAAAACGCCGCGCTCGGGCGCCCGCGCATCGGCATCGGGGCCAAGTGTGTGATCAAGGGCGCGATCGTGGACAAGAACGCGCGCATCGGCGCCGGCTGTGTCCTGATCGCCGACGGGAAGGCCGACGGCACCTACGTTAACGGCGCGGTCGTCATCCGCGACGGCGTGTTGGTCGTGCCGAAAGGGGCGACGTTGCCCGCTGGGACCGTGGTTTAAGGCGCCGGTTTCCGCAACGCGGGGCGCAGGATCAGCCCCAGCCCCGCGCCGATCAGAAACACCGAGTAAAACGTGCCGCGGCTGACGCCGAGGATCAGCCCGGCGTCGGGTTCGCGGAAGAGTTCCCCCAGCATCCGCACCACGGCGTAGGCGACGAGAAATTCGCCGCCGAGTCGGCCGGGTTGCGTGCGGGTGACCTCGCTGCGCCAGAAACGCCACTGCATGAGAGCGAAGAGCACGAGGCCCTCGAGGGCCGCCTCGTAGAGCTGCGATGGGTGGCGCGGCACGATGAGGTGGAGGGGCGTGTTGGGACTGGCGCTTTGGGGGAAAATCACGGCCCAGGAGACGCGCGTCGTGGTGCCGTAGAGTTCGCCGTTGATGAAGTTCGCGATGCGGCCGAAAAACAACCCGACGGGGGCGGTCGTCACGATGAGATCGCTGACGGTAAAAAACGACACCCGGTGTTTCCGGGCGAACACCAGCAGGGCGAGCATAACCCCGACGAAGCCGCCATGGCTGGACATGCCGCCCTCCCAGACCCGCAGGAGGGCCAGCGGGTCCCGGAAGATCAGGTCCGACTGATAGAGGAGGAAATAACCGCAACGGCCGCCCAGCATGACGCCAAAGACGATATAGGTGATCAAATCGCCGATCGTGTTTCCGCCAAACGGCGAGCGTCCCGCGCGATGGTAGCGGTGGAGCAGCCCCACGGCGCCGGCGAAGCCCAGCACGTAGGCGAGGCCGTAGTAACGGATGCCGAAGTTCTCCGAAAACCGGATGAGAAACGGGTCAAGGTGATGAACCCAGTAGGCGAAAAACATGCCCGCAGTCTATGCGCCGCCGGCGGGTGGCGAATATATTCGGCGCCCCGGCCGCGCGGCGGAAAAGAACCTTGCCGCCGCCGCGCCGGTGGCGCGTAGTCAGCGGTCATGAGCGATCTCCAGCGTACGCCCCTGCGTGATTTTCATGCCGCCCACGGCGCCCGCCTCGTCGATTTCGCGGGCTGGGAGATGCCCGTCCAATACCGCAGCATCCTCGAAGAGCACAAGGCCGTGCGCCGCGCCGCCGGGCTCTTCGATGTGAGCCACATGGGCGAGGTCGACGTGCGCGGCCCCGAAGCCGGCCGGTTCCTGAATCACCTCGTCACCAATGACGTCGCGAAACTCTACCCGGGCCGCGTGCTCTACTCGCCGATGTGCTACCCGACGGGCGGCGTCGTGGACGACCTCCTCGTCTACATGCGCGGGACGGACGACTATTTTCTCTGCATCAACGCCGGCAACATCGCGAAGGACCTCGCCTGGATCCGCGCGCAGGCCGCAGGGTTCGCGGTCACGATCACCGACCGGTGCGACGACTACGCCCTGCTCGCCGTGCAGGGGCCGCGCGCGGCGGAAATCGTGCAGTCGCTCACGGGCGCCAAACTCGGGCTCGTGAACTATTACCACTTCACCGAAGGCACGGTGGCGGGCATCCACTGCCTGATCAGCCGCACGGGCTACACGGGTGAAGACGGGTTTGAACTTTACCATGCGGCGGGCGACGCCGTCGCGTTGGCCGAAGCGATCCTCGCCGCCGGGGCGCCGCGCGGTCTGGAGCTGGCCGGGCTCGGCGCGCGGGACAGTCTGCGGCTGGAAGCGGGTTATCCGCTCTACGGCCACGAACTCACGCCGGAGATTTCGCCGCTGACCGCCGGCCTCGGCTGGACGGTGAAACTGGACAAGGGCGCCGATTTCATCGGGCGCGACGCGCTCGTGGCCGAAAAACAAACCGGCGCACCCCACAAGGTCGTGTTCTTCAAGACCGGCGACCGCCGCATCGTGCGGGCGGAGACGCCGGTGCTGGGCGCGGACGGGGCGGTGGTCGGCCGGGTGTTGTCCGGCACGCTCACGCCCATCCTCAACGAAGCCATCGGCTCGGCGCTGGTGACCACGGCCGCGGCCACGCAACCGCTCGCGGTGGACATCCGCGGCACGAAATTGAATTTGCATCTGGTCAAACCGCCCTTCGTCGAATTGAAAAAGGCTTCCTCATGAGCAACGTCCCCGCCGGCCTCCGCTACGCAAAGTCCCACGAATGGGTGAAGCTTGAGAGTGACGGCACCGCGACTGTCGGGATCACCGATTACGCGCAGAGCGCGCTGGGCGACATCACCTACGTGCAGTTACCCAAGGTGGGCGCGACGCTCAAGGCGGGCGAGACCTTCGGGGTTGTCGAATCGGTGAAGGCCGCGAGCGACCTTTACGCGCCGGTCGCCGGCACGGTGGTGGCGACGAACTCCGGCCTGGACAGTGCGCCCGAGTCGCTCAACACCGCGCCCTACGACGGTGCGTGGATGCTGAAGGTGAAGCTGGCGAATCCCGCCGACGTTGCCGCCCTGCTCGACGCCGACGCCTACCAGAAGCTGTTGGGGTGAGGGCAGGGGGCGATCTGGTAGCGCCGGTCAACCCCGCGCGCCACGGAAGCGCGGTTGAAGTGAAATCCGCCTTGCTCTTTCCGGAACGGGCGTTTGCCTCTGAAATCTCAAACCGGAGAGGTGGCTGAGTGGTCGATAGCGGCGCTTTGCTAAAGCGTTATACGTTTAACCGCGTATCGGGGGTTCGAATCCCCCCCTCTCCGCCATTTTTTTAACGAACTGCAAATCGGCTAGTTGCACTCATGCCAAAGCAGGCGAGTGGTTGGAAAAAGCGAACTCCCGGGCAAGAAATTAAAGGCAGGCTTCTGGAGTTCTCCAAGTCGGTCGGCCATAGCGTTGCCGGCAAGCAGGCGAGTAGCATCCCTGAGGAGTAGCGCGATGGCCAACGGGCAGGCTGCCGTCTTATTTCAGGTGATAGCCGGTGCTGCGTCCGCCAGCGTCAGCCTTGGCCAGAATGTTCCGCTCCATCAGGTCGGTGATGTCGCGCAGCGCTGTATCCGGGGAGCATTTGGCGATATTCGCCCATTTTGAGGAAGTCAGCTTGCCGTCGAAACCGTCCAAAAGCCGGTTGATGAAAATGCGCTGACGGTCGTTGAACTTCCCCCCCTCGTGGCGTTTCCAGAAATTTGCCTTCGTCAAAACAGCGTCGAGAATTTCATGGGATGAATTTATCGCATGCCTGAGGCAGGCAAAATACCATTCAAGCCATGCGGTGATATTCAGGTCGCCACGCTGACTGGACTCGAGAATGTCGTAGTAGGCGTTTCGTTCACGCTGGATTTGCGCGGACATGCTGTAGAAACGCTGCGCGCTGTTTTCAGAGCGCGCGAGGATCATATCGGCGATGGCGCGGGCGATGCGCCCGTTGCCGTCGTCAAATGGATGGATCGTCACGAACCAGAAATGTGCGAGCGCCGAGGTCAGGACCGGATCGGTTGCAGGGCCGGCGTTCAGCCACGCCAAAAACCGGGTCATTTCTGCGTTGAGCCTGTCATGCGGCGGGGCCTCGTAATGAACCTTTTCCCGACCGAAGGCACCGGAAACAACCTGCATCGGCCCTGTTGCATCGGTGCGCCAGCCGCCCACGGTAATTTTCCGCATGCCGCTGCGCCCGGTCGGGAACAGTGCCGCATGCCAGCCGAGCAGCCGATCCTGATCGAGCGGCTTCTGATGGTGGCGCGTGGCGTCCAGCATCACTTCAACGATACCCTCGACGCTGCGATCCAACTGCGGAAGGGCCGCGATCTCGATGCCCATGCGCCGCGCGATCGAGGAACGGACCTGCTGGGTATCCAGCTTGTGACCTTCAATCTCGCTCGTCTTGATCACGTCCTGCGTGAGCGTGGCCAAGGTTGCTTCCTCGCGCAGATGGAAGCCCAAGCCTTCCATCTTCCCGAGCAAGCGCCCCTGCGTATGCCTCACGTCAGTCAACAGCGGAGTGATGGCGGCATGGTCCCAAGTGAAGTCCGGCCAGTCCTTTCGTTCGTGGATATACATTTAATCTCCGCAGTTTAGGCGGTGAACGTGTCCGGCATTCTTCGCGCAGCAAGGGATAATCTCCGCTTTTCATGCGGAGAATAAGGGCGCTATTCTCCGCAACGGGCAAAAAGCCGTATTGGTGATGCGACGGTCCAAGCTATGTCCATTCATCCCGGGCTGTTCATCCGGGGCTGTTGCTCGTGCAGGCCAAATCACTCGCCCGCGAATCTGTCTTTCAGCGACTTTCAGGCCAGTGGCCGAAATGGCGCGAATTCATCCTCAACCAGACCATGAAACGCCCGTGTTTTTTCGCCGAGCATGGCAGCGGAGGCGGCAAAACCGCGGCAATTCTCGCGGAATTCTCCTCTCAAAATCTCTTATTAGCGCCACTTTGGTTCGCGTTGAAATCGCGTCTTCTCCGCCATTTTTTTTGGTTCTCGGGCTGAAGCCCGGACCCGCCCGGTCGGCATTGACGCGTGGGATGGGCCGCACGGGGCACGACGCCCCGTTCCCGGGGCAGGGCCGCCGGCACCGTTCGATCCTCGTCGGCCGACGAGACTCCGC
>CAJAYO010000771.1 GCA_903948415.1 uncultured Opitutia bacterium
CGGCACGGGCGAGGCCTACAATTTCTACCGCCAGTCCACCGTCGCCCTCACCTGCAAGCCGGACCAATGGGAGGCCGCCCTCGGCGTCGCCGATCAGGAACTCCGCCGCGCCCTCACCCACGGCTTTCAGCCCGCCGAACTGCAGGAGGTCGCCGCCAACTATCGCAACTACCTCGAAGAATCCGCCAAAACCGCTGCCACCCGCCGCTCTGACGGCCTCGCCGAAGACATCACCCAACAACTCCTCGACCGCGATGTCTTCACGACGCCGGCCGCCGACCTCGCGCTCGTTGCCCCGGCCCTCGCCAAAATCACCGTCGCCGACTGCCTCGAGGCCCTCCGCCGTTCATGGAGCCCGAATCATCGGCTGGTTCTCGTCACCGGCAACGCGAAGCTCGGTGACGCCGCCGTCGCGACCATCGCCGCCGCCTACGATCGCACCGCCGCCACCGCAGTCGCCGCACCCGAAGCCATCGGCGATCTCCAGTGGACCTACACTGATTTTGGCCCGGCGGGGAAAGTCGCCCAACGCTCCCGCGTGGCCGATCTGGACATCACCCTGGTGACCTTTGACAACGGCGTTCGGCTCAACCTGAAGAAAACCGATTTTGAAGCGAACAGCATCCGGGTCGGCGTGCGGATCGGCAGCGGCAGCCTGACCGAGCCCAAAGACCAACCCGGCCTCGCGTATTTCGCGGGACAAACCTTCACCGCCGGCGGACTCGGCCGCCACAGCGCCGACGACCTCCGCCGTATCCTGGCCGGCAAGACCGTCGGCGTCGGTTTCGGCGCCAGCGCCGACGCGTTCACCGTCGGCGGCGGCACGAACCCCACCGACCTCCTCCTCGAATTCCAACTCATCGCCGCCCACCTCACCGACCCGGGTTACCGGCCCGAAGCTGCGCGCCTGTCCCGCAAATCCCTCGAACAGATGTTCACCGGCTTCGAGCACACCGCCGCGGGCCCCTACAACCTCGACGTGGCCCGCCTCCTCGTCAGCGGCGATTCCCGTTTCGGTTTCCCCGCGAAGGAGGAAATGCTCAGGCGCAACACCGCTGAGGTGAAAGCCTGGGTCGGCCCGCAGCTCGCCCGCGGCGCCATCGAAATCGCGGTGGTCGGCGATCTCGATGTGGAGGCCACCATCGCCGCCGTCGCCCAAACCCTCGGGGCCCTGCCCAAACGCGACCCGAAACCCGCGCACGACGATTTGAAAAAAGTCGCCTTCCCGTCCGCACCGTTCAGCCGCGAGTTCCCGATCGCCACCGAAATCCCCAAGGCCGATGTTCGGATCTACTGGCCCACCACCGATGGCCGCGACGTCGGCCGCTCCCGCCGCCTCAACCTGCTCGCCAACGTCCTGAGCGACCGCCTGCGGGTGAAAATCCGCGAGGAACTCGGCGACGCCTACAGCCCCGGCGCCGGCAGCAACGCCAGCGATCTGTACCCCGACTACGGCTACATCCTCGCCGGCACCACGGTCGAACCGGCCAAAACCAAAAAGGTCCTCGACGTAATCTCCGCCCTCGCCGCCGATCTCGCGGACAAGGGAGTCACCGAAGAAGAGCTCGACCGGGCCAAAAAACCGGTGCTCACCGGCCTCCGCGAAAGCGTCCGCACCAACGGCTATTGGCTCGGCAGCGTCCTCTCGCGCGCCCAGGAAAAACCCGCAGTCCTCGATTGGTCGCGCTCCCGCCACGCGGACACCGAGGCCATCACCGCGGCCGAACTGTCCGCGCTCGCGAAGGCTTACCTCGGCGCCGACCGGGCCTCCCGGATCGTGATTGCTCCCGCCGCTAAGCCGTAGCGTCGGGCGGCACGCGCCCGGCCCCGAACGAGATTTTCAGGTTCAACAGCGGCAGCAGGCACAGCAACCCGACCACGGTGAGACCCAGCACGGCGTAACCCGCGACGTCGTGGACCGTGCCCTCGATCGTACTCGGCCCGTTGCGATAGGCCCACGCCGTCAGAAAAAGGCTGCGGCCCAGATTCGTCAGAAACGCCAGCCCCATCGCGGCGCCCACCAGCGTGATTTTTTTCCACAGTTTATCCAAAAATACCGCCGACAAGAAAGAGCCCGCAAACAGACACGCCGTCAGCGAACGAATCCCGGAGCAAGCGTCCGCCACCCCCACGCTGCCCGTCGGCAGCACGAGCACATTGCCCTGCTGCTCGATCGGCAACCCGAGCAGGTCGAAAACGAACGCAACGACCGTCACCACCTTGCGGAGCAAAAACAAATTCAACTGCTGCTCGACCGCCGACACCATCGGCGCCGAGACGAGCCACACAAGCACGGGAAAAAGAAACCACGCCGCCAGCTTGACCCGCGCGTCGCCCCACAGGCTCCCGGACGAGGGCGCGGGCGACTCCGGCGCATTCATCAGCAACAGCGGCAAGAGCAGACCGATCATCCCCAGCGTGATCGCCAGCGTGCCCGGTTGCGACGTTCCCGCGCCGGCCCGATAGAACGCCCCGAGCAAAAAAAATCCCGCCCCCAGCGTCAGCGAAATGCCGACCAAGAGGCGCAACACCCATTTCTGCCAACCCGCCGCCCGCGGGCTGCCCCCGGCGGCGCACGCCGCGGCCGCCGCGACAATTCTCGGCCAACGGTCATAAATTGCAAAAACCACAAATGCCGGCACCAGCCACCCAAAGCTGTAGTCGGCCTTGACCCGCCACCAATGCGACTGGTCCCACGCCACAAACCCCCAGAATCCCGCGCACAATAACAGCGCCGCCAAAAACGGCGAAGATACCTCGGCTGAGAGTTTCTTCCAGAGCGCGGACACGGGCGGTTACAGAACAACCGCCCCTCCGAAACGCGAGCCCGATCCGGCGACCGGCACTCGCGGCCTCGGCTCACCCCTTCCCCAGCAATTCCTCGGCGTGCGCCAACGCACTCTTTGCCTTGCTGTCGCCGAGCATGCGCGCGAGTTCGCTCACCCGGGCCTTCCGGCTCGCCTGGATCGGCTCGATCGTCACGACGGCCCGGTCCTTCGACTGATCCTTCGTCACGACCAGATGACAGGTCGCCTGCGCCGCGACCTGCGGCAAATGCGTCACGCACAGCACCTGATGGCTCTGCGCGATCGCCGCCATCTTCTCGCCCACCACCCGGCCAATTTCCCCGCCTACATTGGCGTCCACCTCGTCGAAGACGAGCAGCGGCACGCCATCCAGGTCGGCGAGCACGGTCTTGAGCGCCAGCATGACGCGGGCGAGTTCGCCGCTCGACGCGACGCGGTTGAGCGGCAGCGGCGCCTCCCCGACATTGGGCGAAAACAAAAACTCGCACCCGCAGTCCCCCGTCGGGCCCATTTCCGCCAGCGCCACGACGCGAACCTGGAAATCGGCCTTCTTGAAACCGAGCTGCACGATCCCTTTGGCGGCCACCTTGGCCAATTCCCGCGCGGCTTTCTCGCGGGCCTGACGCAGCGCCTGCGCTTCTTTTCTCGCTCCGCGCTCGGCGTCGGCGATCTGCTTCTGGAGCCGCGCCAGCGTGCCTTCAAGGTCACCCTGCACCTCGAGCCGGCGCTGCAATTCGTCGCGCGCCGCGAGCACGGTGGAGAGTTCGCTGCCGTGCTTGCGTTTCAACTCCAGCCACGTGTTCATCCGCGCGGTGAGCTGCTCGGCCTGCTCGGGGTCGAACTGCAGCTGCTGGCTCAGCGCCGAAAATTCTCCGCCGAGGTCGTTCAACTCGACCGCCGCCGACGCAAGCCGGTCCGCCAGCGGCTTGCTCGCCGGATCGATCGACTCGAGCTGGCGCGCCTCGCGCAACAGTCCCGCCATCCGCGATTGCACGCCCTCGTCGCCCGTGAGGCCGCCGGCCAGAGCCGCCGACAGCTCGATCAGCTCTTGCGAGCGGCTCATGCGCTGGAAATCCCGCTCCAACGCCTCGATGGCCTCGTCGCTCAATTCCAGCGTCGCGATCCGCGCGAGCTGGTTGCGCAAAAAATCAATCTGCTCGGGCGAGAGTTTCGTTTCCCGCGCAATTTGCTCGCGCTCCGTCACGAAGCCGCGCCACGTCCGGTATTTCGCCGAATAATCCGCCAACGCACCGCCGGACCGGCCGAAGAGGTCGAGCAGGTCGAGCTGGCAGCTCTCCTTCAGCAAACGCCGCGGCTCGCTCGGCCCGTGGAAGTCGATCCAGTGTTCGCCGAGACGCTGCAGCGCCGCGAGCGTGGCGAGGCTGCCGTTGACGGTAATTTTCGGCGCTTTCTCGCGCGCCAGGCTCCGCTTGAGCAGCAGCAGCCCGTCCTCGCAGGCCGGGAGTTCCAGTTCGGCCAGCACGCCGTCGATCGTCTTCGCATCGGCAAAAAACAACGCCGCCTCCACCTCGCACGCCGGCGCGCCCTGCCGGATGACGGACTTGTCCGCCCGTTCGCCCGCCAGCAGGCTGAGCGCGCCCAGCAAGATGCTCTTGCCGGCGCCGGTTTCGCCGGTGACCGCGGTGAACCCGGCCTCGAAATCGAGCGAGACTTCCTCAAGGAGCGCGAGGTTGCGGATGCGGAGCGATTGGAGCATGGGAATAAGAGGCACAAAAAAACCGCCGACATTCAAGCGGCGGTTTCAGATGGTGGACCTTACTGGACTCGAACCAGTGACCTTTTCGATGTCAACGAAACGCTCTAACCAACTGAGCTAAAGGTCCGAAAATCTGAGGTCGGGGAGTAACGCCATCCCCGCGGTTCAGTGCAAGGAAAAATCCGCAATTACTGCGTCCCGGTCTTTTTCAATCTGGGTTCGCAGCGCCTCCACTCCGTCAAATTTCATCTCCGGGCGCACAAACCTCGCCCACTCCACCCTGATCGCGTCGCCGGCCGCAAACGGGCATGCCCCCAAAACATGCACCTCCAAGCGAGGTTCGGTCGCCTGTTCCACCGTCGGGCGGAGGCCGTAGTTCGCCACCGCTGGCAGCGGAATCACCGCTTTCGGGCCCGACACCCGGACGGCATAGACGCCAAAACGCGGTCGCAGGCCGGGCGTCCAGGCAATGTTCAACGTGGGAAACCCTATCGTGCGGCCCAGCTGCTTGCCGGGTGTGACCACGCCCTCCGCAAAATAAGGGTAGCCGAGCAGCGCGTTCGCGGCGGCCATTTCGCCGGTTTCGAGCAGCCGACGAATCCGGGTGCTGCTGATCGGTTCGCCGTCCAAGCTGACCCGCGGCGCGCTGAAAACACTGACCGCATGCGGTCGGGCGCTCGCCACCAACACGCCCACATCCCCGAGCCGCCCGCGGCCAAAGCGAAAGTTCTCTCCGACATAAACCGCCGCGAGGTGCGGGAGGCGCCGTTTCAGCCACGGCAAGAATTCGTCTGCCGCGATCCCCGCGAGCTCCGGCGTGAACGCCTGCGTGATCACGGCCTCGACCCCCAGCGTCAACAAAACCGCCGCTTTGGTCGGTCCTTCCTGGATCAAAAGGGTGGGATTGGCCGGACGAAAGAGCGCACTGGGGTGGGGCCAAAACGTCAGCACCGCGGCGCTGCCCCCGCTCCGCCGGGCCGCCCGCACCGCGGCGTCGATCACGGCACGATGCCCGAGATGCACGCCGTCAAACATCCCGATGGCCAAATGGAGCGGCCGCGCGGGCAAGCCACCCGCCGCCTCCAGGCTGGCGAACTGGACGGTCCGGCTCACCGCACAAAACTCGGCACCGCCTCGCGCGCCGGAATCAGCCGCTGCTCGATCTCGGGGAGCGTGAGCGACTGAATTTGCTCGAGCGTCAACGCCTGCCCCACCTTGAACTTGTCGGTCGCGGTGCGGCGCAGCGCGGAAAGATGCGCGCCACAGCCGAGCTTCGCCCCGAGATCGTGGGCCAGGGTGCGCACGTAGGTCCCCTTCGTGCAGGTCAGCCGAAAATCGATCTGCGGAGTCGCGAACCGGAGGACCTCCCAGGTCATCACCCGGATAAAGCGCGGCTCGCGTTCGATTTCCTCGCCCTTGCGCGCACTTTTGTAGAGCGGCACGCCGGCGATCTTGATCGCGGAATACATCGGCGGCATCTGGTATTGGTCGCCAAGAAAGGTTTTGACGGCCGTCAGCACGTCGGCGTCCGTCAAGTCCGGCACCGGTCGCGTCTCCATCACCTCACCGTCGGCGTCCTGCGTGTCGGTGACTTTCCCGAGCTCGATCGTACCCTCGTATTCCTTGTCGAGGCCCACGAGATATTGCGAAACCTTGGTGGCCTTGCCCACCAAAATGACCAACAGGCCGGTGGCCATCGGGTCGAGCGTGCCGGCGTGGCCGATACGCTTCATCTTCAGCTTGCCTCGAAGACGCGCGACGACGTCGTGCGACGTGTGGTCGCGCGGTTTGTCGACGAGCAAAATGCCCTCCATTTCTCGCGGTGGCTGTAACATGGTTCAGTGCTTCCTTTGCGCGTCGACCGCTACCACCCGCAACGTGAGGGCGGCAACGAGACGTTCGTAGAAGTTTTCCCCGCCGGATTTCAGATTGAGCCCCGCCGCACAGGCATGACCGCCGCCGTTGAACTGGGCCGCGACGAGATCGACGCGGTAAGCCGGCTCCTTCGCGCGCAAACTGGCCTTTACCGTCCCGTCGGTTTTTTCCTCGATCAGCGCGCCGATGTCCACGCCGTCGATGCTGCGGGCGTAGTCGACCAGCCCTTCGGTATCTTCGACGCTGGTGCCCGTTTCCTCGAAAATGCCGGGGGCCAACGTGCCCACGCACACGCGACCGGCACACTCGAGCCGGAGCGACGCGAGAAAATGCTGCAGCAGGCGCAGTTTGCCCTCGGTCTCCCGCTCGTAGAGCTGGTAGCCGGCCTCGCTCGGCTGGGCGCCGCGCGCCACCAACTCGCCGGCGAGCACGAAACAGCGGCGGGACGTCGAATTGAACCGGAACTGGCCCGTGTCGGTCAAAATTCCGGTGTAGAGCGCCTGCGCGGTCTGCGCATCGACCGGCAGATTGTTGTCGAAAAAAACGCCGGCCAAAATCTCACAGGTCGCAGCCGATGCGCTGTCCACCAGATTCGCCGTCGCAAAGCCGACATTGGAAAGATGGTGGTCGACGACGGCGACGGGCGCCGGGAATCGCACTTTCAAACGCTCGCCCGCCCGGGCGTGGTCGGCACAGTCGACGAAGATCGCCGCGCGGTCGTCGGGCGCATTCACCACCTCGTCGGTCCGCAGGAACGCCATTTCCTTCACCAGAAACTGCAGCCGGCGCGGGATCGCGTCGGCGTTGATGCACACGACATCGAAGCCGAGCGCAGCGAGCACGCGGGCGAGCGCCACCTGCGAACCGATGCAATCGCCGTCCGGCCGCGCATGGCCAATCACCGCTATGCGCCGGCCCGCGAGCGACGCCAGCAGGCGCGCGAAATCGGCGGAGAGCGCTGGGTAGAACTTCTCCACGTCAGGGCTTGGGCGCCGGGTCGGCTTTGACCTCGGGCTCGGACGCGGTCATCGGACCGAGGTCGTCGATCAATTTCCGCGTGCGCTCGCCACGGATGACGGACTGGTCGAGGACGTATTCGAACTTTGGCAGAAACTTGAGCACGATCCGGCGGGCCAGCTCCTGACGGATATCTACCGCGCGGGTGCGCAGCCAGCGGAGCTTTTGCTCGGCCGTCTCGGCGTCGCCAATCACCGAAATGAACACACGCGCGTCGTGCAGATCCGGCGAGACCTTCACGTCCGTGATCGTGATGGCCACGGCCTCGCTCTGGTAAAACCGGTGCAGAATGTCGCTCAGCTCGCGCTGCACGAGTTCGTTGACGCGGATGGTGCGGTTGCTCATCGGATTTTCGGTTACGGATCGGAGGCTTTCGGTTTCCCTCAGGCGGTCGCAGCGAACCGAAAACCTGCCTGGGGAAACCGAAAATTACAGGGCGGCGCGGACTTTCTGAATTTCAAAGCACTCGATAACATCGCCGGCTTGGTAGCCGTTGAAATCGTCGAGCTTGATACCGCACTCGAGGCCGGCGCGAACTTCGTTGGCGTCGTCCTTGAAGCGCTTGAGCGTGCTGATCTTGCCCTCGTAGATAGTCTCGCGTCCACGACGGAGGCGGGCGGCGGCATTGCGGTTGATCTTGCCTTCGGTAACCAGACAGCCGGCGACAAAGCCCTTGGCGAGCGGAAACACCTGCCGGACCTCGGCGGCGCCGGTCTTGGTTTCCTTGAGATCGGGATCGAGCAGGTCAGCCATCATCTCGCGCACTTTGTCGCCCATCTCGTAGATGATCTCGTAGGTCTCGACGCGCACGCCGTTGTGCTTTGCGAGCGAGGTGACCCCGTTCTCGAGCTTCGTGTGGAAACCGATGATCACGGAACCGGCGGCGCCGGCCATGAGCACGTCGTTCTTCGTCACCAGACCGACTTCGATCGAGACGATCTCGAGCGAAACCTTCGTGCTCTTGATGCCTTCGAGCACGGAACGCACGGCTTCGGCGGAGCCAAAGACGTCGGTCTTGACGATCAGCTTGAGCACCTTGGCCTGCGTGGCGGCGATGTTCTTGAAGAGATCCTCGACGGAAAGCTCCTTCGGGATGGCGTCTGCCGTGGTCACGACCTTCTTGAGCCGCAACTCCTCGACTTCGGCGATCTTCTCGGCTTCGCGGGAGTTCTTGACCGCCTTGAACGACGCGCCGCTGTCCGGCGTACCGCTCCACCCGATCACGCGCACGGGCGTGCCCGGAGGCGCTTCCTTCACATTGCCCCCCTTGTCGTCGAACATCGCGCGAACCTTGGCGTAATGCTGACCGCACACGATGGCGTCGCCGACGCGGAGCGTGCCGCGCTGGACGATGACGGTGGCTAGCGGACCGCGACCGAAATCAATCTCGGACTCGACGACGATACCGCTGGCTTCCGCCTTCGGATTCGCCTTGAGCTCGAGCACGTCGGCCTGGAGCAGAATCATCTCCAACAGTTCGCTCACCCCGGTGCCCTTGAGGGCGGACACGGGCACGGTGACCGTCTCCCCACCCCAGTCTTCCGGGGCGATGTTGCGCTGCTGCATCTGGGCCTTGACCTGTTCGATATTGGCCCCCTTCACGTCGGTTTTGTTGATGGCGACGAGGAGCGTGACCTTCGCATTTTGGGCGTGTTTCAACGCCTCGTCCGTCTGAGGCATGAATCCGTCGTCGGCCGCGACCACGAGCACCGCGATATCGGTGACGTTGGCCCCGCGGGCGCGCATCTTCGAGAACGCCGCATGACCGGGCGTATCGAGGAAAGTGATCTTGCGGTTGTTGAACTCGACCTGGTAGGCGCCGATGTGCTGCGTGATGCCGCCCGCTTCGCCCGCGGCGACGTTGGCCTTGCGGATGGCATCGAGCAGCGAGGTCTTGCCGTGATCGACGTGGCCCAAAATACAGACGACCGGAGGGCGCGGCACAAGAAACTTGGACTCGTCCTCATCCGGTTTCTTTTCCTTCTTGTCCTTGGCGGCCTGCTGCTGCGCCGGATCGCCCCGGTGTTTGATTTCCAGCAGAAAGCCGTATTTGTCGGCCACCTTCTGCGCGACCACCTCGTCGATGGTGGAATTCATCGCCGCAAATCCGACGAGCTGGTTCAGCTCCGAGATGAGCTTGAACGGCTTCAAACCGAGGGCGATCGCGAAGTCACGCACCACGATCGGCGGCTTCAGATGGAGAATCTTGATGTCGCCCTGCATCGTGATCACCGGGGCGGCCGGAGCCGCGGGTGGAGTCACGTGGACCGGCGAGGAGCCGGGCATCGGCGGCAGCTTCGGCGCCATTACCGGGGCCGGGGCCGAGACACGCGGCGGCAGCGGGGGCGGAGCCACGGGAACCTTAGCCATCGGAGCCGGAGTGATGACCGGCGGCGGAGTCGCCACCGGCGCGGGCTTAACCATCACGGGAATGGGCGCAGGAACCGCCGGACGGCTGACCGGATGCGGCAAGGGTGCTGGCGACGGGGGACGCGGCAGCGGCGGCAGCGCCGCGGGAATCTTGGCGAGCGGCGGTGGTGCGGAGACCGGCCGCGGGGGCAAGGGAGCGGGCGAAGAGGGTCGGGAAACCACCACAGCCGGCGGCACTGCAGGAACGGTCGCCGCCGGAGCAGCCACTGCCGGGCTCGGCGCGGGCGTGGGAGCGGGCGCCGGAGCGGGCGCCGGAGCAGAGGCGGCCTTGAGCGCGGCCGCTTTTACCGCGGCCGCGGCCTCGCGCTCGCGGTCGATATCCAGCTTGGATTTCACAAACACACCGGACGGGATGGACACCTTGGGCGGCGCGGCCGCCACTTCGGGTGCCACGACCGCCGGGGGCGGGTTGGCGGCGACGTCCGCGGCGGCGGCGGCCGCGATGGTCGCGGCTATCTGCGCGGCAAACTCCTTCTCAATTTCCTCTATATAGATTTTACTGACCGTGCTCGAAACCGACCTGGTATCTGCCGACACCCAGTTGCGCGCCTTCAGCAAGGCAAGGAGTTCCTTGCCTTCCATATTGATTCGTTTGGCGAGTTCGTGGATGCGGAGGCTCATTCGTGATCAGTCGGTAATGTTAGGAGAGTAGTCTGGAGTCGACTCAGGCTTTGGCGCCGGCGACGCGGCCGATAATATCGGAAGCTTCTTCGGGCGAGAAGCCCGCGCCCACCAAGTCGTCGGCCTCAACGCCGTCAAAGAGTTCAAGCGAAACGAAGCCCGCCTTGACCAGGCGGAGCGCCACGGGCTCGGTGATGCCCAGCGAGGACACGAGCTTGCGCTTCGCGTCGCCCTCGGGATCGGCCCC
>CAJAYO010000772.1 GCA_903948415.1 uncultured Opitutia bacterium
GATTCGGGAATTCACGTTGTTCACGCTGAAAGACGGCCTCGAACAGGATGATGATTGCGCCAAGATTTATCACAAATCGCTGCTCTATTTGGTCTCGCGGGCCTGCGAGACGAGCTGGCCGATACCTTTTGTCGATGGCACGCCGCTGCTCGGGATAGAACGCTTTCTCTTCAAGGATCCACGATTCGGCATCGATCGCGCCGCCGTGCTGAAGGCAAATCCTGCGACCGTACCCATTCTCGGGCTGCCGAACGCCACGTGGGTCCGTGCGCCGAATGGTTTGCCCGAAGGCTCGCCCGACGCTTCGAATTCCCGGCATCACGGCGACTTCGACGACGACGAAGCCACCGTCAAAGCGACGCTCGCCCGCATGCTCAAATCGGCCGGAACGGCAAAGAGTTCCTTGCAGTTCACCGCTTCAGCTTCGGCTCTGGCGCACCGCCGACGCGGCCTGGATGCGGCAGTAGGCTGAGACCGCAAATCGTGCCATGACCGATTCAAAAACAATTCCGCCGCCGAGCGGCGCCTTCAGCGTTCTGTGCGTCTGCGCGCTGCTTTTTGTGTCGTCGGGGTGCGCCCTCCACCTCCGTGACAAAACCGGTCGCACCCACGTAGTTGGCTTCATCTGCGAAACCCGACCAACCCTTGATTCGCGGGCAGCCCTCACGACCACGGAGACATCGCGAAACGTTGGCGTGATGCTGTATGCGAGTCCCTCCCACCGCGGCGTCTCGATCGGCTATAACGCCGAGTCCATCACCTTGGCGACGGCGCCAGCCGCCGAAAAGTTCACGGCCCCCCATTCCCCGACTTCGCTTGAACATGAATAACTCTATTTCCCTCCGCTCCATTCTCCTGCCCGCACTCTCTGGCCTGCTGCTGCTCACCTCCTGCGCCACGGTTGACCACGCTGTCTTCGTCACCAAGACGTCGCTCACCGTTCTCGACGCCGACACCGCTCCCGCCGGCCTCAGCATCGCCTATGATCGCACCGAAGGATTTTTCGGCCCTGCGTATCAAAACGGGGCCGCCGCACCCGTCACCGCGATAATAAAGTCCAACGGCAACGTCTTTAAGCCCAGGATCAAGCAGCTCTACGCCACCGGTAATGCGTCCGAAATTATCGCGGGGCGGACGCCCACCGACCGCCCCGACCTCGTGGGCGACAAGCAGCCGATGTTCTTCGGCACCACCACCAACATCGGCCTCAAGCTCGCTTTCGCCGCGAACCAACCCGTGCCCACCAGCGTAAACTTCGGCTATAAGCGCAAGGAGGCCTCCTTCATCCCCATCGGCAAGCAAGACGGCAAGGACCACTATCCCTCCGTCATCGGCTCCATCGACAATACCAACCTCGCCAAAGACCGCGGCGGCGCCGACCTCAACGTCGTCCAGTTCTTTGCCACCGGGGCGGCCGCCGACAGCCTAGCCAAAGATCTGCGCGGCGAATTTCTCACCCGGCTCGACGAGATCGGACTCTATCACAAGGGCGTCCGCGAACAGCAGGGCAAGGCCGGCGAGATTCTCTACCTTTACGCCGGACTCACCTACCCGAAACGCCGGCTGGCTTGGATCGAAGCCGACAAGTTCGGCCTGTTCGCGGAGACTCAGAAAGAAAAGGGCACGCTCCTGAAGGAACTGCAGGCCACGTATGACAAAGTCATGCAGGACGGCGCGGTCAGCGAGTCCGAGTTCCCGGCGCTCGCGAAAGTCGACCAACTCTACGGTGAAGCGCTCTTTCTCGCGAGCGCCGGATTCGAGCCAGACCGCCTGAAGCTCCTCGAACTCCACCGCCAAACCGTCCTCCAGGAACTCACACCCCAACCCTAACCGGCGACCGCCGCCACCTCCACTATGCCCAGCAAAATTATCCTCTGCAGCGACTGCGAAGCCGAAACAACGACCATCGAACAGACGGGAAACTGGAAAGTCACCTCCTGCGCACCCGCACCCGGAGAAGCGAACAAACCAGCGGCGACGCAGCGGTGCGTCCTAGAATGGGAGCGCGCCCGTGAAGCCACCGCCACCATCGCCGCGAAACCGATCAAAAAGAAGCAAGACTTCCGCCCCACGCCGGCGCCGAAGAAAGTCCCAAAAGGCAAAAACAAGAAA
>CAJAYO010000773.1 GCA_903948415.1 uncultured Opitutia bacterium
ATTTTTCCAGAGCTCGTGGCGTTCGAACCAGGGGGTGAGC
Source organism: uncultured Opitutia bacterium (assembly GCA_903948415.1). Classification (GTDB taxonomy): domain Bacteria; phylum Verrucomicrobiota; class Verrucomicrobiia; order Opitutales; family Opitutaceae; genus GAS368. The sequence continues at coordinate 41 of CAJAYO010000773.1, forward strand.
AGGTGGTCGCCCTCCTTGGCCCATTGGTCCCAGTAGGGGAGGTCGCTGCCGTAGCGGTCGATGGCGACGAGCTTGGCGCCCCAGACGGCGAGGAAGAGGCCAAGGGCGAGGGCGGAGCGGAGGACGAGGCCGGTGCGTGGGGACGGCAACGCGGACGGTGCAGGGACGGAAAGAGGGAGAGACGGAGAGGGTGGGAGAGGAGGAGAGAGGGGAAAGGTGCTGGCAGCCGGGGTGCGGGGGAGGCGGGGGGCGCGGGGACGGAGCAGGAAGGCGATCACGCCGAGGGAGGCGGCGAGGCCGGCGGCGAGTTGCGCGAGGAACAGACCGTTGCGGGTGGCGCGCCAAGCGACGTAGGACAGGTGGCCCATTTCGACCGGGGCGCTGAACGCGAACCAGCGGGTGGTGTCCGCGTCGCGGGCGACGACGACGAAGGGATCGCGGGGGGCGCGGACGTAGGCGGCACGCCACGTGTCACCGGGAATCTTGGACGGGCGGACGGAGGCGAGGAGGGCGTGGGTGCGGGCGTCGCGGAGTTCGAGGGCGAGGGTGGCGGGGGAGGCGCCGAGGTGGCCGGCGGTTTCGAATTTGAGCCAGGCGCCGAGGGTGGCGGTGAGCGGGGCGCCGGTCCAGGTGCCGGTGGCGGCGGGACCGGTGGCGGGGTCGAAGGAGCCCCAGGTGGGCGTGGAGGGGAGCGGCGGGGTGGCGGGGGAGAGGCCGGGGCGGGGGGCGGCGAGGGGGGCGAGGGCGGAGACTTGGCTGACGGGGAAGCCGGCGGATTGGGCGGGCGTGAGGGGCAGGGGCGCGCGGACGACGGCCGGCATGACTTCGCGGATACAGCGGCGGTCGAGGCGGTCGATGAGGCCGCCGGCGCTGGGATAAGGGATGTCGGGAAAAGCGAGCTGGGCGGGATCGTCGGTGGCGAGGTAGCCGCGCAGGTAGGACTCGGCGTGGTCGTAGTAGCGACGGGCCGAGGGCATTTCGTCGGCGAGATTGCGCGTGACGAGGTCGTGCAGGCCGTAGGCGAGGGTGAGCGACCAGGCGGCGGCGAGGGTGGAGAGGAAAAGCGAGCCGGGGCGGAGACGGGGGACGGGGGACGGAGGACGGGCGACCGGGGTGAGGAGCCAGGCGAGGCAGAGGCCGTTGACCATGGTGCCGAAGGTCAGCGTATCCATGTAACGGGACGCGGGAAAGCCGGCGCCGGCGCCGCGGGCGTAGGCGGTGGCGAGGAGTTGGACGAGGACCCAGCCGCCGAGGGCGACGAGGATTTGGCCGGTGACGGCCGCGGGGGGACGGTCAGGCGCGGAGGGGGAGGGTGGACGGACGTCCGCCCGACTCCGGAGGACTCGCCAGGCGGCGAGGAACCACGGGAGCCAGAGGACGGCGGCGAGTGCGTCGCGGCCCTCGGGGACGGGCCATTGGAGACTGTGGACGAGAGAGAAGACGAAATCGTGCAGCGTCTTCGCCTTCATGTGGGCGTGGTAGTCGACCTCGACGCGGGTGAGGGCGCCGGCGGCGACGAGGGCGGCGCTCAGGACGAAGGCGGGCCAGGCGGTGCGGAGGGAGGTTTCGCGGCGGAGGAGGCGGAAGACCAGCACGACGAGGACGACGGCGGGGGCGAGGAGGCCGGAGCCCATCGTGAAGAGGGCGAGCGCGGCGGCGGTGGCGCCGGTCCACCACGGGAAAGTCCCCGGGCGGGCGAACGGGAGGGTGACGATGGCGGCGAACGAGGTGGCGAGGAGCCAGTATTGTTGGGAGTGGAAGCCGCCGAGGATGTTTTGCCAGGCGAGGGGGAAACCGAAAAGGGCGACGGCGAGGAGCCAGAGGGCGGGGAGAAGGAGAGAAGGAGAGAGGGGGAGAGGGGGAGACGCGGATGACGGGGAGGCGGGGCGGAGGAGGCGGACGGCGAGGAGCCAGAGGGCGGTGGCGAGGGCGCTGTGCAGGATGGCGTTGGTGACGGCTTGGAGGCGGGCGTCCCACTGGCCGTTGAGCACGGTGAGGGCGAGGTTCTGGAGTTTGGTGAGGACGACGCGGTGCTCGTTATGGGGCGTGAACAGGTGCCGGAGGAAGTGGTCGTGCTCGAACCACGGGATCAGTGCGTAATATGCCTCGGCATCCCATTGATCCCAGTCGGGCATGGCCGAGCCGAAGCGGTCAAAGGTCGCCCACTTCAGTCCGAGGACGACGCAGAAGAGGCACGCAGCGTAGACGGCGGTGAGAAGGTTGGGACGCAGGAGGTGCTTGAGCACGGAGGAGACGGAGGACGGAAATCAGAGGACCGAGGACAGGGGCCGGAGGGTCGCGGGGGAGTCCGTGGGAAACGAGGGTGTGTGTCGACGCCGGAGCGCGTCAGGGGTTCGTGGCGACGGCGAACAGGTGGTAGTGGAGGGGAGTGCCTTCGACGGTGCGGAGCGGGTAGGGGGTGTGAAAACCGAGTTCGACCTGCGCGTAGAACGGGCGGAGCAGGGCGCCGAGGCTGGGGCGGGTGTAGAAATTTTTGTGGTCGGCTTCGAGCATGTGCCACGGGGTGGCGAGGTGGTCCCAGAGGTAGCCGAGGAGTTCGCAGTTGGGGACGGAGACGAGGAGTTTCCGCGGGGCGACGCGGTGGATTTCGCGGAGGACGGCGGCGGGGTCGTCGAGGTGTTCGAGGACCTCGAGGCAGAGGGCGGCGTCGAAGGAGGCGTCGGCGAACGGGAGGGCGCGGCCGTCGACGTGGCGGTGCGGGAGGCCGAGGCGGGTGAGTTCGGCGCAATCGGCGGCGTCGACCTCGGCGCCCATCCAGTCGTAGCCGTCGGCGAGGAGGGTGCGGCCGTAGGAGCCGAGGCCGCAGCCGACGTCGAGGACGCGGAGGGGACGGGATTCGGGGCGCGGGGTGGAGGCAGGCGGGCGGGGCGGGCCGAGGTGGCGGCGGAGGAGCAGGGCGACTTCGCCGCTGCCCTCGGCGAGGGAGGGGCCTTCGGCAAAAATGTTGGCGCGGCGCTGGATCGCGGTGGTGCGGTTATCCAGGAGAATGCCGAAATGGTTGGTGCGGTAGTCGCGGGCGATGGGGGCGACGGTGGCGGTGGCGAGCGGGGCGGTGAGGGTGCCGTCGCGGAGGCGGGCGTGGAGGCGGAGGGTGAGCGGGGGCGAGGGAGAGACGGGGAGAGGGGGAGACGGAGGGAAAGGGTGGGTGGGGTGGTGGCAGAAGAATTCGAAGCCGGTGAGGGCGGAGGGCGGGAGGGCGAGGGCGGCGGTGACGTCGGGGCGGGCGTAGAGGGTCGCAGTGAAACCGAGCGGGGTTTCGGTGCCGTCGGGCGCGGTGGCGTAGGCTTCGAGGGTGGCGATCTGCGACTGGGCGGAGTCGAGCCAGAGCCAGCCGCGGACTTGGAAGTTGAGCGGGTCGACGGCGGAGGACGGCGCTGGGACGTCGAGGTGGGCGGGCATCTTGAGGTGACGGAATTTTTTGACCGCGGATGGCGCGGATGGCGCGGATGGTTCTGAGTGATCGAGGCTCTATCCGCGAAATCAGCGTAATCCGCGGTCAGGAATTTTGAGCGTGCGTGCGGACGATGCGTTTCCAGCCGAGGCGGGCGAATTTGAAATTGAGGAGGAGGGCGAGTTCGAGGTGGGTGATCGCGAGGTAGCCGGTCATTTTCGCGACGTGGGTGTCGGTGAAGGCGGTGACGACTTTGGGGTCGGCAATCACGAGGTCGTCGATGATGAGGTCAGGGATGAGCGTGCCGATGAGTTGGCCTTCGTAGTGGACGGGAAACGATTTTTGCTGAGCGATGCGATGGCCTCGTTTGGTGAGCTCGAGGACGAGGGCATTTTCGTAGAGCTTCTCGTCGAGGCCGGGCTTGAGGGTGTTCAGCACCTGCATCGCCGCGCCGATGATGTCCTCGCTGAGTTTAGCGTGGATTAGGTCGGACATAGCAGGGGAATTTTTTTGACCGCGGACTACACGGCTACGGCGGATGGTCCTGAGCGGTCGGGAGTTTATCCGCGGTATCTGCGAAATCCGCGGTCAAAAATTCGGGGAATCATTTCAACGGCGGCCACTCGCGGGGGGGGAGGGCGAGGGTGAAGTCGTTGACGGTGTGGGTGAGGTTCGGGTTGTAGGCGGGGTCGGCGTCGAGGAGGTCGCCCCAGGTGGCGCGCATGTACTCGACTTCGCTGCGGAAGCGGTCGCGTTTTTCGAGGGTGTCCTCTTTGCCGCGGCTGGCGCTTTCGTGGTGGTAGAGTTCGGCGTAGGGGGTCCAGAGGTTGTGGAAACCGGCGGCGCGGACCTTCAGGCAGAAGTCGACGTCGTTGAAGGCGACTTTGAGCTGGTCGGCGTTGAGGCCGCCGACGTGCAAGTAAAGTTCGCGGCGGATCACGAGGCAGGCGGCGGTGACGGCGCTGAGGTTTTGCTGGAGGAGGTTGCGGTGGGCCTGGCCGGCCGCGCCGCGGGGATGCGTCTGCCACGCATGGGCGGCGACCCCGCCGATGCCGAGGATGACGCCGGCGTGCTGGATGCGGTCGTCGGGGTAGTAGAGTTTGGCGCCGACGCAGCCGATCTCGGGGCGGAGGGCGTGGCTGACCATCTCGTCGAGCCAGTCGGCGTTGATGACCTCGAGGTCGTTGTTGAGGAGGCCGATCAGCGGGGCGTCGGTGTGGCCGACGGCGAAATTGTTGAGGGCGGAGAAGTTGAAATCGCCAGGGGAGTGGATGACGCGGACGCGCGGGCTGGTGGCGGCGGAATCACGGGTCGGGAGACCCGTGCCACGGTCGAGGGCGCGCAGGTAGGCGAGGGTGGCGGGGTCGTCGGAATCGTTGTCGACGATGAGGAGCTCGAAGTTGGGATACGTCGTTTTGGCGAGGAGGCTTTCGACGCAGGGTTGGAGGAACTCGAGGCGGTTGCGCGTCGGAATGATGAGAGAGACGCGGGGCGCGGGGGTCGGGAGCGGATAGTGGACGCGCCAGTAGGAGCCCTTGGTCGGGGTGATGGTGGCGTTGACGCCGGTGCGGACGAAGTGCTCGGTGATGACTTTTTCGGCGGCGTGGGTGGCGTAGCTCTTGGCGCCGATGACCATGGCGGTGGAGCCGGGGACGCTGCGCCAGTGATAGAGGATTTTCGGGATGTGGCGGATGCGGTCGGGGGCGGTGCGCTCGATGACGCGCATGGCGAGGTCCCAGTCCTGCGAGCCTTCGTAGCCGACGCGGAAGCCGCCGACTTCGCGGACGAGGAGGGTGCGGTAGACGCCGAGGTGGGAGATGTAGTTCTGGACGTTGAAGAGGTCGGGGTTCCAGTCGGGCTTGAAGTAGTGGTCGTAGCGGTCGCCGTTTTCGTCGATTTTGTCCTCGTCGGAGTAGATGAGGTCGGCGTCGGGGTGGGCGTGGAGTTCGAGGGCGACGCAGGCGAGGGCGTGGGGGCGGATTTCGTCGTCGTGGTCGAGGAGGGCGATGAAATCGCCATGGGCGAGTTCGAGGGCGGAGTTGGAGGTAGCGGAGATGTGGCCGTTGGTCTCGCGGTAGACGACTTTGATGCGCGGGTCTTTTTTCTGGTAGGCGGCGAGGAGGCGGCGGACGTGGGGTTCCTTGGAGGCGTCGTCGGCGATGCAGAGTTCCCAGTTTTCGTAGAGCTGGCGGCGGACGGACTCGATGGCGCGGACGAGCCATTTTTCCGGGGTGTTGTAGG
>CAJAYO010000774.1 GCA_903948415.1 uncultured Opitutia bacterium
GTCGGTGCCTGCGGCCACGGCAAGGGCGTGTTTTGGTTCGACGGGCCGACATGGACGAAGCACGTGATCGACGCCGATCTCGCGACGCCGCACGCGCTGGCGGTGGGCGATTTCGATGGCGACGGCGACCTCGATGTCGCCGTCGCGTCCTACACGGCCTTCATCGTCCGCTGGTATGAGAATGACGGGCGCGGTGGCTTCACGCCGCACGACATCGACGTGGGCCACAAGCAGCAGGCCTACGACCTGAAAGCCGCCGACCTCGACGGCGACGGCCGGATCGACCTGATCCTCGCCGGCCGGGAAACGCGCAACGCGGTGGTATATTTCAATCGGAAGTAGGGCGACGCCAGCGGACTCGTCGGCGAGGTCCGGCGAAAAGGGACGACTGCCGATCGCCCTTGCGCGCGCTCACGAAACTTGAGCGTTGAAGGATCTGCGTTGGGCGTTGAGCCTTCCGCCCGCTCTGTTTCCCCACCCCCGTCTCCCCATGATTTCTTTCCTGCGATTGATCGCGTGCGCGCGTCCGGCCGTGTCCGTCGGTTCCGCGTTTTCCTTGGCCGCGGCTGTGTTCGCGGCCGAAGCGCCGCGTCCGTCACCCTCCGCCGCCGAAGCCGTGCAGCTTTCGCCGTTCCTCGTTTCCACCGAGGGCGACGAGGGCTACCGCGCGGCGAATACCCTCTCGGGCACGCGCATGAACGCGTCGCTCTTCCACACGCCTGCCGCGATTTCCGTGCTCACCAAGGAATTTCTCGACGACATCGGCGCGGAAAATGTGGCCGACATGCTCAAGTTTGCCACCAGCTCCGACAATGACCGCACCGACTCCGGCGGCGGCCTGGCGCAGGCCTGGGACGTGCGCGCCACGATCCGCGGCTTCACCGAGTCCGTCATCACGCGCGACTACCTGCCCAACATGGTCCAGAACCGAGGTATCCTCGCCAGCGATCGCTTCAACGTCGACCGGGCCGACGTGAGCCGCGGCCCCAACTCCATTCTCTACGGCGCGAGCCGGCCCGGCGGCGCCTTCAACCTCAACTCCAAGCGCGCCGTGCTCAACGGCCGCCAGAAATCCGCGCAGTTTCTCGTCGGCCGCTGGGCGAAAAAACGCAGCGAGGCCGACTTCGCGTTTCCCCTCATCAAGGACAAACTCGCGCTCCGCACCAACGCCATGTGGGAAGATCGCGCGGGCTGGTTCGAGTTCGAGTCGCTCAAGGCCAAGGGGCTCGCGGTCGCGACGACGTATCAGCCGTTCAAGACCACGCAGGTGCGCGTCGGCGTGGAGCGCATGGTGCGCCAGCAGGTTTCGCCCGGCAATTTTCCGCAGGCCGACTTCGGCTACTCGCGCTGGGTGCTCGCCGGTGCGCCGCGCGCCCCCAATCCGCTCCAGCCCGCCACCAATCCCGCGCCGTCGCTGCTGCGCGTCATCAACACCCTGCAGCCCGTCTATGCGCCGCAGATCCGCGCCCAGCCGTTCCGCCTCTCGACCACCGGCGCCGACATGCGTCCCGATCTCGCGGGCCAGCAGGGGCCGGGTTTCTTCGAGACGATCAGCGCCGGTGCCGCGCCCTCCGGCGGCACCATCGACGATCCGTTCTACGGGCAGGTGATCCCGGCCAACGCCTACCTCGCCGGTCCCGGCCGCAGCTCGGACAACGATTACACGCTCGCCTCCGTGTTCCTCGATCAGCGCGTCGGCCCCGTGAGTGTCGAGCTCGGCTACGTGCGGACGAATTATTTCCGCGGTTTCACGCAGCCCAACGCCAACGCCATCGGCGATGCCAACCCCGTGTTGCCCGGCGCGTATTTCGCCGACGGCGACTCGGTCATCGCGGCGGGCCGCCTGCCCGGCACGCTGCTGCCCGACATCGCGCGCCCCCATCCCTTCGTGGGCCGGCCCTACGTGCAGTCCCAGGCGGTGCGCCAGCTCTTCGACCAGCGCAGCGAAACCTGGCGCGCCACCGTCGGCTACGAACTCGATCTCGCGCGCCGGCGCGCCTGGCTCGGGCGCCACAGTTTCGCCGCCGCGTGGCAGAAGGAGCGGAGTTATTTCGGCAACGGCAACATCGCCGAGTTCAACCTCGCGCCCGGCAATGCCCAGCCCATCGACTCCGCGACCAACACGATCCTGCGCCGCACCTACCTCGAGTTCGACAAACCCGGCGGCGCACGTGGCGGTCTCGACGCCTGGGCCAACCCGATCCCCGAGGCGCCCGGCATGAAGGCCGGCTTCGTCTTCAACAGCCTCTACCCGTGGGTCGCGCAGAAAAACACCAGCGGCATGCTCGCGTTGCAGAGCCGGTGGGCCGGCGACCGCGTCGTGCTCACCGGGGGCTACCGCCGCGACCGGGCCGAGGTGATGGACGCCAACGCCGGCGGCGAGCGCCTGCCCAATTCCACCAACGCCTGGCTCGTGCGCCCCTACCGCTTCGACCACGCGCTCCGCACCGTCAACACCGGCGCGACCAAGACGCTCGGCGTCGTCGTCACCGCCCTGCCGTGGCTCGGCCTGTCCTACAACCAGTCGCAGAGCGTGTTTCCGCAGGGCGCCTTCAAGGACATCTTCGCCCGCGTCCTGCCGCCCATCGAGGGCGACGGCCAGGACTACGGCCTGCGCTTCATGCTCCTCGGCGGCCGCCTCTCGGCCAACGTGAACGTCTACCGCGCCGACGGCGTCAACCAGTTCCAGCCCGCGCTCAACGCGCCCAAGAACAACATCTCCACCGCGTCCAACGCTGCGCTCACAACGCTCCGCGCCCGCGGCCAGCCGCTCCCCGCGTCCGTCACCGCCGCGGGCATCACACTCCTCAACTCCGAGTCGCAGGCGCGCGACAGCTCCGACCTCGCGGGCCGCGGCTCCGAGGTCGAAATCACCGGCCGCCTCGCCCCCGGCTGGAGCGTCACGCTCAACGTCGCCCGCAACCAGCTCAAGCAGGCCAACATCCTCTCCGACTCGATGGCGTTCCTCGCCAGCGTGAAGTCCGATTGGGAAAAAAGCCCCGCGCGCCTCGACGATACGCCCGCCGTCGTCGCGACCTTTGTGCGGACGCGCGACGCCACGCCGCAGCGCGACTTCGTGACCAACCCCGCGACCTTCGCCGACGTTTACGCCTACAGCCTTGCGGTCGCCGATCCGTTTTTGCGCGGCACGGGCAAGTCGCCCTTCGCGCACGTCGAGCAGACCTTCAACGCCTTCACGAGCTACCGCTTCGCCAACGACGCCCCGCGCTTGGCCCGCGGCGTGCGCGCCGGCCTCGGCGCCAACCACCGCGGACCCGGCGTGATCGGCTACGATGCGGCGAACGGCGACGCCGTGATCCTCGGCGCCAGCGCCATCACGTGGAGCGGCATGCTCGGCAAACGCTTCGCCCTGCGCCGCGGCCAGTCCCTCGACCTCCAGCTCAACGTGGAAAACATCTTCGGCCAGGAAGCCCGCCTCCCGTATTCCGCCACCGCCCCCGGCGTGATCGTGCGCTACCTGCTCCCCCGCGTGCGGCACAATTGGACGATGCGGGCGACGTATGGGTTTTAAATCGGCCGGGCCTCCGCCCCTTTCTTGTCCGTGACCGCCCGGGTTGCCGGTTTACCGCAAGCGCAGTCGAAGGGTCATGGTGAGGAGCCGAAGGAGTAGGGGGGAACATTGGACAGCTGCGCCGTGAAAGCACCGAAAGAACAAACTGAAAAACCCGGTCAGGTCGTGGGGCTTGGGCTGGTGCCCGCGGCCTGCGATCGCTCGGCGCCGAGGCGGTCGAGGGCCGACTTGATCGCTTGGAGATAGTTGGGGTGCCAGAGCTCGTGCTCGGCCGCGGGGACGGCGACGTAACGGCTGTGGTGGTAGAAGTCGCGCACGGCCGTCGCGCGGCGGTGCATCTGCTCGTCTTCGAGGGCGCCCACCAGCACGTCGGCCGGCGTCGCGGCGTTGCCGCTGCGGTAGGAAATCATCCAGCGTTCGGGCTCGTCGTCGTCCTCGAGAAAGAACGGCGAAATTGAGCCAAGAATCAGGTGCCGGGCGTGCAAGGCTCCGAGATGGGCGTAGAGCGCACCGAGGGAAAACCCCAGCACGACCTTGCCCGCCGTCTGGGGGTCGATCTGGCGAAAAATTTCGGTCGAGCCAAAGGGGGGGCGATGGCCGGGCCAGTCGAGACGGACAAATTCCGTGTCCCAGCCGCAAGTGTGCACGAAGTCGACGAACGGCTGGAATCGGCGCTCGGCGCCCGGCATCGGCGGGACAATCGTCAACAAAGGCATGGCGAAAACGGGTGGCGGCGCGTCGAAAAAGGTCAAATGGGGGCGAGAAAAAAGGGAGCGCAAAGGCCAACCAAGCCGTGACGAGCGACCGCGCGGCCGCTGATGCCCGGCGGTTCGCCCGCGGCGTGCGCGCCGCTCATCGACGATGCGGGCGACGTATTCCACCGCGCTTTCAAGGCGAGACCGGGTTGTTCCACAGCGCTTTTAAGACGAGACCGGGTTGTTCTGCGGCGCTTTTAAGATGAGACCGGGTTGTTCTGCGGCGCTTTGAAGACGAGACCGATTTGTTCCACCGCGCTTTCAAGATGAGACCGGGTTGTTCTGCGGGCCAACGGCCCAACCCCATTCCAGCCTGGGCCA
>CAJAYO010000775.1 GCA_903948415.1 uncultured Opitutia bacterium
GCAATGTCTCGACCGGATTGATCGACTACTCGACGACGGCGATTTTGCCGGCCCGCGGGGCCAGTTTGCTGCTGCTGCGTGCGCCGGTCGCGGGCGCGGTGTTGCCGCAGATGGCCCCTTCAGTCTTTAATACCATGCGCGCACTTTTTCTCTGGGGCGCCTTGAGCGCGGTCGGCGTCGGAGTCCTGTCGGCCCACCAGACGGTGGTGGTGACGAGTGCGGCCGGGGCCGGTGGGATGGGGCGCTTCGCTGACGGCAGAGCCTGGCCGACGACGGGGGGATTTGCCTTTGAGGTCGGGTACTTTGCGGCGGGCTTTGATCCGGCAAAAGAGGCCCGGGCGAGTTGGGCCGGGGCGTGGACGGCGCTGCGGCCGAGCGGGGAGAGCGGGACGGTGGATACGTGGTTTCGCGACGGCCCCAGTGAGTTGTTCTCGATTGCCGGGACGACCGGAGGGTCCGCTCCGCTCGCCGGGGGCGAGCAGCTGTATGTGTGGGGGGCGAACACGCGCCAGGCGCAGGCGGGGGCGGAGTGGATTTTGCTGACCAATCCGGCGTGGCGCACGGTGGCGGAGGGGGGGGCGCGGTTGCCCGACCTGTTCGACACGACGGACGCGGGCACGGTCGCGGTGGTGGGGGAAATCGCGCGCGGGGGCCGGGATCTGCAGTCGGCGCCCGCCTTCAGCGGGGAGCTGCGCCTGGTCGGCCAGGCCGGGGATTTTGCCGTGCGGGCCGGCGAGCCGGCGACGCTGTCGGTCAAGGCGGCCGGTTCCGGGTTCGCCTACCAGTGGTATGCGGGCGCCCCGGGCGACACCCGCCAGCCGCTCGTCGGCGCGCGCCAGGCGACTTACACGCTGCCGGCGGTGGCGCGGACGGGGACGTACTGGGCCCGCGTGTCCGACGGGGTCAAGAGCGTGGCGAGCGAGCCGATCACCGTGACGGCGACCGAGGCCGGGCTGGGGATTACGGCGACGCAGAGTTTTGGTGCCGGGGCCCGGCCGGGCGAGCCGGTGGAGATCCGGGCGGACGTGAGCTTCGAAGGGGAGCCCAGCCGGGTGAATTTTGCGGCGTTGCTGCCGCCGGGCTGGCAATTGGTGGGCAGCGAGAGTGCGGGGGCGGAGCGGCGGCCGGTGGCCGGGGCGACCGACCTGATCGAGTGGTCGTGGGCGGAAGGTTCGGCGAGTCCGGTGCGGCTGCGCTATACGGTGCTGCCGCCCCCGGGGCTGAGCGGGGCCGCGGTCGTGAGCGCCCTCGTGACGGTGGAGCGCGGCGGTCTGACCGCCCGCCGGCTGGTCCAGCCGGAACAACTCCACCTGCCGGGCGGGCTCGGTACGGCCGCGCCCTGAACCGCTCCTTCCTCTCATGTTGACTTCCGCCACCCAAGTTTATCGCAGACTTCGTTTCGGGCTGCTGGCCTCCCTCCTGCTGGCGGGAGTCGCCCGCGCGCAATGGGTCTCCGAGAGCTACAGCGCGCCGCTGGGCTATAGCGCGATCTGGGTGGGGCTTGATTTGAGCCACACCACGATTGACGAGGCGCTCGCCGGCAAGACGACGATTACGGAAGTCTGGCGTTGGAATCCGCCGAGTGGCCCGCAGTTCGTCGCCAATCCGGAGACCCCCGTGCAGCCCGACACGAAGTGGAGCGTGTGGAAGCGCGGCCTGCCCACGCAGTCGACCCTGGCTCAGTTCACCGGTAACGCCGGCTATCTGATTAAAGTCGAGAGCGGCGCGACGGTGGCCTTCACCCTCAAGGGGCGCCCGTTGCGGCCCGATTACAACTGGAGCACCACCGGCGTCAATTTTGTGGGTTTCGCCATGGGTTCGACTCCGGCCACCTTCACCCAATTTCTCTCCTACGGCGCCGCCTTCCCCACCGATCCTATCGTGCTCTCTTATCCAGGCGGGGCGTTGAGCAATGTCGCGCCAAAAAACCCCGTCACCATCGTCAATCCGTCCGAGGTCGTGGCGCGGAACAAGGCCTATTGGGTGCAGGCCACGGCCTATACCCAATATTACGGCCCGCTGGCGGTCTCGACGGCCCAGCGCACGGGGCTCAACTTCGGGCGCGACCTGGTCGCGCTCTCGGTGCGCCTCAAAAACGCCACGGTCCTGAGCAAGGCCCAGACCCTTACCGTCACGCTGGCCACCGTCGCCTCGGAAACGCCGGTCGCGATTCCGGCGGGCACCGCCAGCATGGGCTCCGGCACGACGGCGGGCAAAGTCGCCCTCATTCTCGCCAACCAAAATACCGCGCTCACCTACGCCACGCCGCCCACGGTGACGCTCTCGGCGCCCCCGACCGGCACCACGGCGACGGCCACCGCCACCCTCGACGCGACGGGCCGCATCGTCGGTTTTGTGGTCACCAATGCCGGTGCCGGCTACGCCGCGACCACCCCGACCGTGACCGTCACCCCGACGATTACCGCGGCGGTGCCCTTGCGGATCCGCGGTGCGCTCAACCCGGTCACGAGCGCCTACGCCTACACGGATCTGACGACGGCCGCGCCCTACACCCTGTCGCTCGCTCCCGGGCAGGAGACCGAAGTCACGGTCGTGGTGAACCGCGCGACGATGACGGCGGCGGCGGGGGCGCTGTACGGCAGCCTGCTGCGCATTACGGATTCCCTGAATTATGCGAAGATCGACCTCGGCGTGAGTGCCGTGGCCAGCGATTTCACCGGGCTGTGGGCCGGGGCGGTGGCGCTTTCGCGGGTGGACCAGATTCAGGGTAACGCCGTGGCGCCGGCCCCGGGGCCGGCCCAGACCACCGCGTTCGTCGCGGCGGGAGCGGTCACGGGCGTCGAGGTGAATTCGATGGCCGCCCAGTTTTCCAGTACGCCCACGGTGGTGTTCACCGGGGGCGGCGGCACGGGGGCGGCCGCCACCGCCGTGATCGAGAAGACCTTTCTCACCCGGGTGACCGTCACCGCGGGCGGCACCGGTTATACCTCGGCGCCCACGATTTCCTTTAGCGGCGGGGCCATGGATCCGCGCGCGACGGCCGTCCCTTTTCCGATGCGGCTGCTCTTGCACCGCGCCGCGAATGGCACGGTAAAACTCGTGCAGCAGGTTTACCTGGGCAGCGATGGCAGCACCACCACGGCGGCGACGGCGGAAACGCTTTTCCCGGCCACGCTGAAGCCCACGAAGCGCCTCAGTGCGGCGCAGTTCCCGTCCGATTTGGTCGCCACCGGCACGGGCGCCCTCGCCCCCACCGGCACGCTCTCCTTCACCGTCCCGCTGGGGTATGATGCCGACTCGAATCCCTTTGTGCACCGTTACCATCCGGACCACGACAATCTCGACCCGCTGTTCGGCACCAAGCTGGCGGCCGGGAAGGAATCGTGGACGGTGAACCGCACCATTACGCTGACCTTTGCGACCAGCCTGCCGGAGGTGACGGATCCGGCCTGGGGCGTCTCGATGCTGGGGGGCACGTATTCCGAGACGGTCACGGGCCTGCGCGCCACGCCGATCTCCACCTCAGGCACCTTCATTCTCTATCGCGTCGCCAATAGTGCGGCGCTGCTCACGCCCACGCCCTAATTCGGAAAATTCACACGTGAACATCCCAAGGCAAGAGTCACAGCGGGCCCGGAGTCCATCCCCGGCAGGCAGAGCGGGGCTCAGCCGCAACCAAGCCAATCCGCCCGAAATTTTGACCGCGGATGACGCGGATAGGGCGGATCAAGGCAGACCCTGCTTCGGACCCTCCGCGCCATCCGCGAAATCCGCGGTTAATTCCTGAGTGGTGCCCTCGTTTGATTCTCCTTTTTCCCCTCTTCTTTCCTCTTTTCTCTCCGTTTTCCTCTTCATGAAATCGTCCCTCCGCTCCCTTCCGCTCGTGGTGCTTTCGGCGCTGCTCCTCGGTCAAGTTCCGGCCTTACCCGCGCAGACCATCGGCGGTGCGCCCAACACCATCGACTACCAAGGCAAGGCGCTCGATGCGCAGGGGGCGGTGCTCGCTCCCACCACGGCGGCCAACTACGAGATGACCTTCCGGATCTATGACGCGCAGGAGGGCGGCACGATCATCTGGGCGGAGAAACAGATCGTGACCGTGAGCAAGGGCCTGTTTTCGGTGCGCTTGGGTGAGGGCACCGCGACCGGGGAGGGCACCGTGCTCCAGACCAATCTCGCCGACGCCTTTACGGCCTCGTCCCGCTTCCTCGGCGTGACCATCGCCATTTCCGGGCAGACCCCCGTGGAGATTTTGCCGCGGCTCGCGTTTCTCGCGACGCCCTTTGCGTATAGTGCCAACCGCAGCGTGACCGCCGAGCGCCTCGTGCTCAACCCCAGCGCCACCGCAGTCCCGTCAGCGGTTAACGCCAGCGCGGTCAGCTACGCCACCCAGACGCTCACCACGGGGGACTACACCCTCAATGACCAAAATCATACTGTGCTGGGTGACACCAGTTCCGGTTGGGTCAATATCACCCTCCCAGCGGTCACGACCCGCCGGGAATACTATATCATCAAGACGAGTGCCAACCAAAACCCCGTTAACATTTTTGCGCCGGCCGGTGGCACGATCTGCGGAACAAGCGCCTATTGGTTGGTCAATAGTACTGGGGATTTCTCCGCCTCCGGCGGGACGGGTGGCGGAAGCAAAATCAAACTGAAAGTGCGCGGGGAAGCGGTGTTGATCCAAAATACCGGGGGAAACAATTGGTGGGTGATCAGCGATACCCGCGACAA
>CAJAYO010000776.1 GCA_903948415.1 uncultured Opitutia bacterium
GGTCGAACTGATGAGCACGCCGGCGTCGGCGAGGATCTGGCGCGCGACGGAGTCTTTCGCGGCGATGAACGCGCGGCTGTCGGGGGCGATTTCCTTTTGGGTGCCGCGGGTGTGGGCGAGGTTGAAGAGGAGGCGCCACGACTTGGTGAGGTTGGCGGTGACTTCGAGTTCGACGCCCTTGGACTCCTGGGTCTGGGTGTCGCGGACGATCGCGGGGAGGAGGCCCTCGTTGCGAAGGTTGCGGCCGCCGGGGCTGAGGTCGCCGATGGCGGGCGTGTTGAAGATCGTGTTGAAGCTGCCGATGAGGCCGCCGGGGGTGTTGACCGGGGAGAGGTTTTGATTCGAGGTGAACCAACCGAGATTCAGCGAGACCCGGCCACCGAAGGGATTCAGGCGGATGCCGGCGTCGATGCCGCGGGCGGCGGACGGCGGGAGGAGCGAGCTGTCCAGGCGCTGCACGAGAAGGTTTGGGTTAAACGTGGTGGCGAGGTTGCTGTAGAAACCGAGCCACTGGGTGGCGTTGAAGGTGGCGCCGACGGAGAAGGTGTTGGAGGCCACGCCGAGGGCGGGCGGGTTGTAGTCGTCGCGGAAACGATCGGCCGCGTATTGGGGCTGCGGCAGGATGTTGCTGGCGGCGACCGTGGCGGTGGCGGGAACGGTGAGACGCGGGCGGTTGTCGGCGGGCTGAGCGGGGCCGGTGGCGACGCCGGCGGCGTTCTTCGGCAGGTAGGTGAGGGTGGCCCAGTCTTTGGGTGCGGCGGGCTTGAAGACGATGTTGCTGCCGGTCCAACCCGCGGCGTAGTCGCCCGGGAGGAGGGTGTTCTTCGTCTCCAGGTTGGTGATATCGCGGCGGACGGCGCCGATGAAAATGAGGCGGTTTTTGAAGAGGCTGAAATTGCCGGCGGCCATCACGTGTTTGAACTTGGTGATGTTGTCCGCGCTGTTGTCTTTGCGCGTGGCATCGAGGACGTGCTGCGGCGTGACGGACGTGGTGGTGCCGTCGGGATTGCGGAGCGCGAGGGCCCCGAGGTCGGTGTGGTAGAAATCGCGGCCGGCTTGATTGAGATAGAGGCGATACCAGAGGGCGGTGCTGGCCTGGGACTGCGTCCAGTAGCGGGCATCGGGGCCGATGCTCTGCAGCGGTAGAAGATAAAGGTAGCTGCGCTTGGACTGGAGTTGGTAGTTGGCGCCGCCGCCGAGGGCGAGTTGGAGTCGGCCGATGCCGGTCTCCTTAATATAGGCTGCGGACGCGCGGGCGCTGCTGAGTTCGTAGCCGCGGAGGTTTTGGTAGCTCCAGAATTCGCTGTAGGGCTGTTTGAGGTTCGGATTGGGGGCGCCGTTCGGCAGGGTCGAGTTGAGGTCGATGAAGACGGTGTTGGCGCCGCGGTTGATGGCGTTGTTCCCGTCGATCGTCACCTTGTTGGTGTCGCCGGCGATTTCTAAGAAGAACGATTCGCCGATGCGGTGGCTGAGGACGAGGGAAACGTCTTTCGCGACCTGGGCCTGCGTGGGTTTCTTGCTCGTCCAGAGGTTGGTGGTCGACTGCGAGGGGATGCGGAAGCCGGGTGAGCCGGCGAGGGCGTTGGTGTACCGGCCGGCGGGAACCTCGAAGCCGTCGATCATGGGCTGGCCGGCGTAGCTGACGCTGGCGCTGGTGATGGCCTTGCCGCCGATGAAATTGCGGTTGGCGGCGGTGCCGTTGCCGGCGGCGCCTTTCGTGCGGAGGGTGTTGGCGAAATTCAGGACTTGGCCCGTGCCGAAAGCGGTGGGGTCCATGACCCAGAGGGGCGCGAAGAGCGGATTGGCGTTGTTGGTGGCGTAGGCGACGCCGGCCGCGGCTTGCTCGGCGGCCGTGGGGACATTCGTGCTGCCGGGCGCGATGGCGCCGGCGTAAGTGGTGCGGCCGTCCCACGCGGAGACTTGGTCCGTGAGGAAAGTGGGGAAGGTTTTCTGGGCGGTCTCGGCGTATTCGCCCTCGGCGCGGAGCGTGGTGTTTTGGGTGAGATGATAGGTCCCGGCCAAGAAGACGGCTTTTTTGCGGCGCCACTCGTTATCGCGATAGGTGTCGCCTCGCTCCCACATGCCGGCGACGCGGACGGCGGCTTTTTCATTGAGCGGTTCGTTCACATCGATTGTTGCGCGAACCTTGTTCCAGGAGCCGAGCTGGAGCTGGGATTGGCGGATGGTCTTGGTGGTGAGCGCCTGCTTGGTGACGGCGACGGGGGTGCCGCCGAATTGGGCGGCGCCGAAAAGGATGGCGTTGGGGCCGCGGGCGAAATCGAAGCGGTCGAGGGCGTAGCTGTCGGTGTTGTGGTTGAACGGAAAGAAATTCCGCATCGGGTAGTTGGATTCGCCGGGGGCGGCGCCGCGGATCGTGATGTTGATCGCCGGGGAGAACCCGAAGCCTTGGTCGACGTTGTTGCCGGGGTTGTAGGTGGTGTTGACGGACCACTCCATCGCCTGCGTGAGGTCGGTGATGTTGAAGGCGTCGAGAAACTCCTTCGTGAGGACGGAGTAGGCGACGGGGGTGTCCTTGAGGTCGGTGTTGAGGCGGCCGCCGGCGAGGGCGCTGGTGGCGACGAAGCCTTCGTCGCGGCCCGTGTTCACCTCGAAGGGCGAGAGTTTGACCGGAGCATTGACGGGGGCGGCGGGGCCGGCCGGGACGGTTTGAGCGAAGCCGGCGGTGGTCGCGCACAGCAGCGAGGCGAGGGCAAGGGGCAGCGCACAGCGCGGCGAGGTAGGGGCGGTCATAGTGGGTGAGGGAAGGGAACGGGTCGCGACTGCGAGTTCGACACCTTTGCGGCGTTAAACTAACGCACGGGGATGAAATCCACGAACCCGACCCCGCACCCGACGTTGCGCCAGGTGGCCGACGCGGCGGGCGTGAGCCAGATGACGGTCTCGCGGGCGCTGGGTGGACGCGGGCGGATCGCCGAGGCGACGCGGGAGAGGATTGTGGCGATTGCGGAGCGGCAGGGTTACCGACCCGATCCGGAGGTGGCGAAGCTCATGCACCACCTGCGGGTGAGGAAGCGGCGGCGTTTTCAGAGTGTGATGGTGGGCCTGACGACGCGGCGGCCGGATGATCAGGAAGGGTATTTCCGGGCGCTGGTGGCCGGGGCGGAGGCGCAGGCGGCGGGGCGGGGCTACGGGTTCGAAGTCGTGCACGTGTCTCCGGCGGGGAAAAATTGGGCGGTGGTGAGGCGCACCTTGCAGGGCCGCGGAGTCGAGGGGGTGCTGTTGCTGCCGTCGCAGGCGCCGGTCGATCTCAGCGGAGTGCTCGATTGGGGGGATTTTTCGGTGGTATCGGCGTCGGCCAGTGCGACGGGGCCGGTGGCGCACCGGGTGATGCCGCACCATTTTGCCAATGCGCTGTGGCTCTGTCGGAATCTGGCGCGGGAGGGCCGGAGGCGAATCGGGCTGGTGATTTCGGCGGACCACGATTTGCGCAGCGAGCACGGGTTCACCGCGGCCGTGCGGTGGCACGGCGCGAACGAGGCGGCGCAGGCGGTGCCGCCGCTGGTGGTGCGGGCGGCCGGGAACGCGGCCTTGCGCCGGTGGTTCGCGCGCGAGCGCCCCGATGCGATCATCACGAACGAACTCAGCGCGGCCCGCGACTGTGCGCGCACCGTGGGGCGGAAGATCGGCGGACCGGTGCGCTTTGCGGTGACGAGCCTGATCGGGGAGGCGCAGGCGGGGATTGCGGGGATCGACGAGCGGCCGGGTGCGATCGGTGGGGCGGCGGCGGAGATGTTGGCCGGGATGATTGAGCGCCGCGTGCGCGGGCGGCCCGAGTCGCCGACGGCCACGCTGCTGAACGGACGATGGGTGCCGTGACGGGACGATGGGCGGCAGGCCACGGCGGGCATTGACACGCGGCGGGCGCCCGCGGCACGCTCCGCGCTTCATTTTTCGCAGACGTCCCGTCCCGCCCGCCGCCCCCATGCCACAAATCATCGCTGTTCTCGACTTCGGCTCCCAGCTTACGCAGGTCATCGCGCGCCGCATTCGCGAGTGCCAAGTTTACTCGAAGATTTTTCACTATGCCACGCCGGCGGCGAAGCTCCGCGAGGAGGGCGTGATCGGCATCATCCTGTCGGGTGGGCCGCAGAGCGTCTACGCGAAGACCGCGCCGCACCCGGATCGCGCGATTTTTGCACTCGGCGTGCCGATCCTCGGCATCTGTTACGGCGTGCAACTGATGGGGCACCACCTCGGCGGCCACGTCGCGCACAGCCAGGCCCGCGAATACGGCCACGGTCAGCTCACGATCAAGAAGCAGAGCAAACTTTTTGCCGGCCTCCCGAAGAAGCTGCGCATCTGGAATTCCCACGGCGACAA
>CAJAYO010000777.1 GCA_903948415.1 uncultured Opitutia bacterium
CCTCGTCGAAGCCTACGAAGTGCCGTAGCCGGGCGGGCGCCCGTCGCCGGGCCGCCGCCGCCGATTCCCCGGAACAATCGGCTTGGCGCGCCCGTCCCCCCTCAGCCACCTTTTCCCCATGACCCGCGTCCGCCGCTCCGTTCTTGCCCGTCTCACCGTCCTCGTCGCGCTCGCCGCCGCGCCCGCCCTGTACGCGCAATCGACCACGCCCGCGACCACCCAGACGCTCCCCGCCCAGACGTTCGCCGCCGGCTCCGCGGCCGCGACGATCGACCTCAAAAATCATTTCACCCTGCCGAACGTCGCCGGCCAGATCGCCCAGATCGACACCGTGCGCGGCAAATTCAACATCGAGCTCCTCGCCACCGACGCGCCGAAGACCGTCACGAATTTCCTCAGCTACGTGAACAAGGGCGCCTACACCAACACCCTCTTCCACCGCTCCGTCCCCGGGTTTGTGATTCAGGCCGGCGGCTACGCCCTCGGGGGCAGCAGCATCGGCCTCATCGCGCAGGACGCTCCGGTGGTCAACGAGTTCAAGGTCCCCAACACCCGCGGCACCCTCGCCATGGCCAAACTGGGCTCCGGGCCCAACACCGCCACCAACCAGTGGTTCGTCAACCTCGCCGACAACCGCGCCAACCTCGACAACCAGAACGGCGGCTTCACCGTCTTCGCCCGCGTCCTCGGCACCGGCATGTCCGTCCCCGACAACATCGCCGCGCTCCCCGTCTTCGACGCCAGCACCGCCCTGAACGACAGCGCCTTCACCGCGCTCCCGCTCACGACCAACACGCTGAACTCCCAGACGCTCATTCTCGTCAACAGCATCAAGGTCATCCCCGTGTATCCGGCCGCCGCGGGCGATACCGCCGTGCTGTCCTTCAGCGTCGTCAACCCCGAGCCCACGATCGTCACCGCCGCCGTCGCCGGCTCCACGCTCACCCTCATGCCGGGCACCGGCGGCAGTGTCACGCTCACCGTCCGCGCCACCGACGTGAACGGCAACGCCGCCGAGAGCACCTTGCGCGTCACCAACAACGCCGCGCAGCCCGCGCCCACCTTCACCACCCAGCCCGTCGCCCAGACCGTCGCCTCCGGCAGCACCGTCGTCTTCAACGCCGCCGCGCTTGGCGCGCCCGCGTTCCAATGGAGCCGCAACGGCACCGTGATTCCCGGCGCCACCTCCGCCACCCTCGTCCTCCCCGCCGCCTCCGCCGCCAACGCCGGCACCTATACCGTCGTCGCGCGGAACGGCTCCGGCGCCGCCACGAGCGAGGCGGTCCGGCTCGCCCTCAACGGCGCCACCGCCACCGAAGTCGGCCGCCTCGTCAATCTCTCGATCCTCACCACCGCCGGCACCGGCGCCAAAATCCTCACCGTCGGCGCCTCCGTCGGTCCGCTCAGTTTCACCGGCAAGCTGCCCCTCGTCATGCGCGGCGTCGGCCCCAGCCTCAAAGATTTCTTCGGCATCCCCGGCGCGCTCGGCGATCCGACCATGACCGTCTTCGCCGCCGGCACGGCCGCCGCCCTCGCGGAGAACGACAACTGGGGCAGCGCCGACGCCGCCGCGCTCGCCGCCGTGTTCCGCTCGGTCGGGGCGTTTGATCTCACCCCCGGCAGCCTCGACAGCGCCTTCGCTTCGCTCACGCCCGGCCTCGGCGTCGGCGGCTACACCGTCCAGGTCGCGGGCAAAGGCACGGCGAGCGGCACCGTCATCGCCGAAATCTACGACGCCGCCGGCTCCGCCCGCACCGCGGCGACGCCGCGCCTCGTGAACCTGTCCACCCGCGCGCTGCTCGATGCGGGTGCCGAACTCCGCGTCGGTTTCGTCCTCCGCGGTCTCTCCGCCCGCACCGTGCTCGTGCGCGCCGTCGGTCCTTCGCTCGGCGCCCTCGGCGTCACCGGCACCATGGCCGATCCGATGCTCGAACTGTTCGACAACGACAACGGCGGGAAAAAAATCGGCGAGAACGACAACTGGGGCGGCGACGCGCAGCTCGTGACCGTGGCCAATGCCGTCGGCGCGTTCGCGCTGTCCGGCGCCGACACGAAGGACGCCGTGCTCCTGGTGACGTTGCCGGCCGGCGCCTACAG
>CAJAYO010000778.1 GCA_903948415.1 uncultured Opitutia bacterium
GAGGCCCGCGCTCGCGCGTCCGAGGAAGTGACGACGCGAAATTCCGGGATGAATGATTTCGGCGTTCATTGGTTCAATCCTTCATGATGACGGCGTCGAGATTGAGCAGCGTGCTCGCGACGGTGGTGAACGCGGCGAGTGCGACGGGATCCAGCGTCGGGTCGGACGCTGTTTCGCCCACGGCGAGCAAGGCGGTGGCGGCGGCGCGGTCGTTGGCGAAATCAGCGTGGGCGCGAGCGTGGGCGGCGTGGAGGAGTGTGAGTTCGGCGGGTTGCGGCGGGCGCGCGAGCAGCAGGCGGAAGCCGTGCGTGAGTCGCGCCGCCGTGGTCCCGCCACCCTCGCGCAGCATGCGCTGGGCGAGCCAGCGCGCGGCTTCGACATAGGTCGGGTCGTTCATGAGGTTGAGGGCCTGGAGCGGGGTGTTGGTCCGCGGTCGCCGCAGGGTGCAGGCTTCGCGAAACGGCGCGTCGAAGAGCAACATCGCCGGATTGGGCACGGAGCGTTTCCAATACGTGTAGAGACTGCGGCGATGGAGCTCGTCGCCCTTGCCGGGCACGTAGACCGTGTAGCCGCTGCCCGCGGTGACTTGCTCGTAGAGACCGGGCGGATGATAGGGTTTGACGGAGACTCCGCCGACTTTTCGCGCGAGCAGCCCGCTCGCCGCCAGCGCCTGGTCGCGGACGAACTCGGCCTGCAAACGGAAGCGCGGCGCGCGGGCCAGCAGGCGGTTCGCGGCATCGTGTTCGCGCAGGGCGGGCGTGAGTTTCGCACTCTGGCGATACGTCGCGCTGGTCACGAGCAGCCGCAGCATGGCCTTCACATCCCAGCCGGTGCGGACGAATTCCGTCGCGAGCCAGTCGAGCAATTCGGGATGGCTCGGCAACTCACCCTGCGAACCGAAATCCTCGGAGGAGAGGACGAGGCCCGTGCCGAAGACCGACTGCCAATAGCGGTTCACCGTCACGCGGGCCGTGAGCGGATTCGCCGGGTCCACCAGCCAGCGCGCCAGCCCGAGGCGGTTGCGCGGTTGGTCGGCGGCGAGGGCCGGCAGCACGGCGGGGGTCGCTGCTTCGACGCGTTCGCCGGGTTTGTCGTAGGCGCCGCGCATCAGGACAAAGGTCGGCCGAGGCTCCTGCATTTCCTCCATGACCAGCGCCGTCGGAATCTCCGCCTCGGTCGCGGAAATTTGTTTTTTCAACGCCGTCAGCCGGTCGCTCAACCCGCGGTGCGCGGGCTGCTGCGACTGCCGAAACGCCATGAGCTGCCCGTGCTCGGCGGCAGTGCGTTGGGACGGTTCCTTTCGCGCGACGTCCGCGATCTTGGACGGCGCGAGGATTTCCGTCTCCGTGGCGGTGACCAAGACGCGCCACCGTGACGGCCCGCCCGCATTTTCGACCGCCAGCTCGATTTGCAGCTCTGCTGGCTCGCCGTCGATGACGAGCGCCGGATCAAGTTCAAAGACCGCGTGGCGTGGGCGCTCGGGCTTTACCGCCAGGTTGGTCCGCGTCTTGCGATCGTTGTCCAGCACCTTGGCCGCCTCGGTGGCGGCGAGAGAATCACCCGCGGCGATGGCCCGCAGTTTTAGCGTCCGGTTTTTCGCGCCCGCCTGGGCGGGACGGATCACCTTCAACCCGCTCCATTGAAAACTCGCCGCGGCGGCCGTCGTGGCACACTCGAATTGCAGCGCCGTGACGCGCCCGGCCGGCAGACGCACGGTGAACTTGAGGGTGTTCGCGCGCGTCTCCTGCGGGCCGATGTCGACCGCCCGCCCCGCCGCATCGATTTGTGGCGGCTGGTCGCCCCCGCTCGCGGCGAGCACTTCGAGCGGGGCCCAAGCCACCGAGGTCGCGGCCAACCGTTGCGCCCATTCCTCGAGTGACGCCGAGGCTTCTTCCGCCGGTGCCGCGAGTTGCTCGCTCACGCTGGCAAGCTGGGCGTTGAGGCCGCCGAGCTTTGCCTCGATTTCCGGCGCGGGCAGTTTTACCCACGGCGGACTGTTCTGCCGGATCGTGGCGGAGTAAGTGCCCACGCCGAGCTCGGGAATGTTGTGGAAAAACGCCTTCAGCGCGTAGAAATCGCGCTGCGTGAATGGATCGAATTTGTGATCGTGACACCGCGTGCAGCTGAACGTCTGGCCGAGCCACACCGCGGCCGTCGTCTCGACGCGGTCGGCGGTGTATTCGGCCAGGAATTCCTCCGCGATGATGCCGCCCTCTTCGTTCATCATGTGGTTCCGGTGAAAGCCCGTCGCGATGCGCTGCTCGAGGGTCGCGTTCGGCAACAGGTCACCCGCCAGTTGCTCAATCGTGAACTGATCGAAGGGCTGGTTGTGGTTAAATGCGCGGATCACCCAGTCGCGCCACGCGGACATCTCGCGGTCGCGGTCCACCTGATAACCGTTGGTGTCGGCGAATCGGGCCGCGTCGAGCCAATCCACCGCCATGCGCTCGCCGTAGTGCGGCGAGGCCAGCAGGCGGTCGACGACTTTCTCATAGGCGGTCGGTGAGCGGTCGGCGATGAACGCGTCGACCTCTTCGACCGACGGTGGCAGGCCCGTGAGATCGAGCGACACTCGGCGGATGAGCGTGGCCCGATCCGCCTCCGGCGCGGGCGACCATTTCTCCTCCTCCAAGCGGGCGAGGATGAAATGATCCACCGGGTTGCGCGGCCAGGCCTTTTGCCGAAGCGCCGGCAGTGGCGGGCGAGCGGGTGGCGTATACGCCCAGTGGGTCTCATACGGTGCGCCTTGGGCGACCCAGCGTTTGATCAGCTCCTTTTGCGCGGGTGGGATCGTCTTGTGCGCCGCGGGTGGTGGCATCACGTCGGCTTCGTCCGTCGCAAAGAGCCGTCGGATGATTTCGCTCTCCTCTGGTTTGCCCGGAACGATCGGAATCTCGCCTGACTTCGCGGGTGTGAGCGCCTCCTCGCGCCGGTCGAGCCTGAGCAGTGCCTTGCGGGCGTGGGCATCGGGCCCGTGACAGGCGAAGCACGTGTCAGAAAGAATCGGCCGGATGTCGCGGTTGAATTTTACCTCGGTTGGGCCGGTTCTGGTCGGCGCCGGCGCGGCAGTCCCCGAGAGTGTGGCCAGCAGGGGCAGCAAGATGAGAATAGCGGAGCAGTGGGGCTTCATGCAGCGTGGGGCGATTCGTGCGGGCGAAGGCTGCGGCAATCCCAGGGCGGAACGCGATCCCGAATCGGTCCGTCGTCAGCCCCGGCCCGCAGGTCAGCGCAGAACATCCCACTTCTCTCGGTTCAACCGACAGGTAGCCGGAGCTTCGGGGGAATCGGATCCGGGAGGGAGTTATTATTTCCTGGTTGGATCGACGGGCGGAGGCGTGGCCAAACTCAGCCTTCGTGCGGGTTGGTCATTTCCTCAGGGTCTCGCGGCGACGGGCAACTTCGGCGGAGGCCGCAGCCTCGGCGACGCAGTTTTTTGTCTCACCGAGATCCGCGCCGAGGTCGCCCCCTCACTCATGCGTTTCACCCCGCGCCACTTCATCTGGACTCTGCCCCGGGCCCGAAAAATAGCGCGGCCTCCGCGAACGGAAAACCTTGCACCACCCCGCGCCCGTCGACCTGCAGGCCGTCGTCCGCTCCGCTGGAAAACCGCGCGGGGGTCATGCGGCGCGGCGCCGGCAACGCCTGCTCGCCGAGCACGCGGATCGTGCGTGGGAGAATCACCGGGCCGTGGCCGCCCGGATCGCTGCTCTCCGCGATCGCCACGCGCTGTCCCACGCTGGACGCTTCAATCGTCGCCCCGCTCCCCGTCCCGTGCCGGCCCGCGCGCGCTCACCTTTCGAGCGGCTCGAAGCAAAGCGTGAGGTCCGGTTCCGCCCACCCACGGTGCCCGTTCCGTCGTCCCGCGGAAAAATTATTGCCGTATCCGTCTGGCGCAGATTCGGAATGCGCCGTACGGTTTGAACGTCTGAGACAGCGCATCGCCGCCGATGAAATCATTCGGTGCATCCCAGGCGTCCTCCATGGCCGCTTCGTCGGTCCCTACCGGGATCGATGCAGGGCGGTTGTCGTTAACGAACGCGCGCGCTCCGCATGGTTCACCCGTTTCGCGGGGGCGCGCGGTCGCTGCGCGGGCCCGACTCAGGCGCGCATTTTTCAGGGTCCGGCCGGCGTGGATGAATTCGGCCGATCCGCTCCAGCGCCGTGAACTCCGCCCCGCGCCCTCCGCCATGAACCCGCGCCCCGGCCTCACCACGTTGCTGCTCGCTGCGGCGCTTTTCCTCGCCGGTTGTTCCCCGCCGCCGCTCCCGCCGCCATTATGGGTGGCTTCCCCCGCGCGCCATAATCTCGAAAAAATCGGACTCGGCATCGGCTCGGCCGGTCCGCCGTTCCTCGTTGCGCAAACCGCCTCGTCCACCTCCAAGCCGATCGGACAGGGCGTGGTCACCCGAGGGATCTCCCCGTCGATGATCCTGCCGATCGACCTGATCGCCGTGCCCGCGATGGCCGCCGCGGGAGTCGTGGCGGGCGCCATCACCGGGGGCGCGAACGCAGAACTCGCCACGGCGCTTGCCGCGTGGAATTCGGCGGAAACCGGGGCGCGGGTGCGTGAGCACGTCACGCGAGTCCTGCGGGGGCGAATGCCCGCCAGCGCCAGAGCCCCGCTTCGACCCATCGCCGCTTGGCTGAACCCGCTTGCTCCACGCCCGCTCGTCGCGCGCCTCGCGCCGTCCGCGCGCGTTTCTCCCGCCGCCGCCACCCCTTGACTCGCTCCCGCCATGAAAACCCTCCGATTCGCTGCCTTGCTCGTCGCCGGCCTCGTCCCGGCGTCCGCCCAAACCTCCTACACGATCACCGATCTCGGTACGCTGCCGGGTCTCGCTCACAGCTACGCCGCGGCTCTGAACGCGACGGGCCAGATCACGGGCTCCGCTCTCGCGGCCAACGGTGAAGCCGCCCGCGCGTTCCTCTACTCCGCCGGCAAACTGACCGACCTCGGCACCTTGCCGGGCGGCACGGTGAGTTTTGGCTACGGGCTCAACGCCGCCGGACAGGTCGTCGGCGGCGCCGTCACGGCGGCCCGCGAAGGGCGCGCGTTTCTCCATGCGGGCGGCGTCATGACGGCGCTGGGCACTTTGGGCGGCGACTACAGCTGGGCCTCCGCCATCAACGCCGCCGGCCAAATCGCCGGGGAATCGACGCTCACCGTCGGCGGAAATTTCCACGCGTTCCTTTACTCCGGCGGACGGATGACGGATCTCGGCACGCTCGGCGGAGCCTACAGCTCGGCCAAAGCCATCAACGACTCCGGCCAGATCGCCGGCCAGTCGGAAACCGGCGCGGCGTTTAACCCGCTCCACGCGTTTCTCTACACGGGCGGACGCATGACGGATCTGGGCACGCTCGGCGGCAACGGCAGCTGGGCCAACGCCCTGAACCACGCCGCGCATGTGGTCGGCGCCTCCTACCTCAGCAGCACCGGCAGTCCGGTTCCCCTCTACGACCAGCACGCGTTTCTCCACGCCAACGGCCGCATGACCGATCTCGGCACGCTCGAGCCCTACGGCAGCAGCGAGGCCAACGCCATCAACGCGTCCGGGCAGATTGTCGGCGAAGTCTTTCACCTCTACGAGAGCAACGCCCCCGACAGCACCGGCCAACGCGCCTTTCTCTACGCCGGCGGCCGGATGACGGATCTCAACCGCCTGCTCACCGGTGGCCGCGGCTGGACCTTGCTGCAGGCCACGGCCATCAACGACGCCGGGCTCATCGCCGGCTTCGGCCTCACTCCGGCCGGCGAGCGTCACGCCTTTCTCCTTACACCCAGCTCGCTGCCGCCCGACCCGGTGTGGCCGACGATCTTGCGCGCACCGGTCAGCCAGCACGTGGCACCCGGCGTGCCCGTGACGTTTACGGTCGCCGCTATCGGCGGCGATCTCGGTTACCAGTGGAAGAAGACCGGGGTCGCGCTGCCGGGCGCGACGGACGCGACCTACACGATCGCCAGCGCCACCCCGGCCACCATGGGCTTCTATTCGGTCGTCGTAAAAAATCCCGCCGGCGCGCCGGAATCCGAAATCGCCATCCTCACGGTCGCCGCCGGCAACCCCGGGCGGCTGGTCAACCTCTCCACCCGCGGCTTCGTACCGGACGGCGGCGACCTCACGGTCGGGTTCGTGATTCGTGACGGCAGCACCAAATCCCTGCTCGTGCGCGCCGTCGGCCCGACGCTCGGTGCCTTCGGCCTGGCCGGCGCCCTCGCGGATCCGCGGCTCGAGCTCATCCCCTCGAACGCCGGCGCCGCCACCCAGTCGAACGACGACTGGGCCGGCGGCCCCGCGCTGGCGGGCGCCTTCGCGGACGCCGGAGCGTTTGCGCTGCCGGCCGGATCGAAGGATGCCGCCCTGCTCGCGACGCTTGCGCCCGCCAGCTTCACGGCTCGTATCACCACCGGCCTCACGGGAAGCGGCGGCCTCGCCTTGGCCGAGGTCTATGATCGCGACGGCGGCGGCGCGGGCGGCCGGCTGATGAATCTCTCCACCCGCGGCTTCGTCGGCACCGGCCCCCATGCTCTGGTGCCCGGCTTCGTCATCGGCGGCGTCGCCGCCAAATCCCTGCTCATCCGTGCCGTCGGCCCCGGCCTCGCACCGTTCGGAGTGACGGGCTGGCTCACCGATCCCCAACTCGCGGTCGTTCCCCTCGGGCAGTCCTTCACGGTGGCCCGCAACGACACTTGGGATGTCGCCGCCGCCACCGTCTTCGCGCAGGTGGGCGCGTTCGCCCTCCCGTTTGGTAGCACTGATGCGGCGCTGGTGGTTCGCCTTCCGCCCGGCGGCTATACGGTGACCGTCTCCGGGGCCGACCAGACCACCGGCACCGCGCTCGTGGAAATTTATGATCTCGATCCCTGACCGGAGCCGGCGATTGCCGCACTGCGGTGGCGACCGCTTGATCCCCGGGCCGGCGGCCCGCCGCGAAGCGGGTGCGGAGGGCCCGCTTCCCGCCCCCGCCGCCCGGCCATCCGCCGTTCAACCTACATTAGCGCCGCTTGGGCGGGGTCAAAATGTGCACGGGAATCCCGCTCGCTCGGCGACAGCCGGTCCACTCAAGTAATCTCAAACGGGTTTTTCGTTCTTGTCCGATGGAAACGCACCTTCCCACGGCGGTATTCCTGAGTTACGCCCACGAGGACGCCGTGGCGGCGCGGCGCATCGCCGATGCCCTGCGCGCGACCGGCGTCGAGGTCTGGTTTGATCGGAACGCCCTCGTCGGCGGCGATGCCTGGGACGCAAAGATCCGGGACCAGATCGGCTCCTGCGCCCTCTTCGTGCCGGTGATTTCGGCGAACACCCAGGCGCGGCTGGAGGGGTATTTTCGGATCGAGTGGAATCTGGCCGCGCAACGGACGCTGGCGATGGCGGCCGCGCGCCCCTTCCTGCTGCCCGTCGTGGTCGACGCAACCCACGACGCCGAGGCGCACGTGCCCGCCGAATTCAGAGCGGTCCACTGGACCCATCTGCCGAACGGCGAAGCCACGGACGCCTTCGTCCACCGCGTCCAAGCCTTGCTGGCGTGCGGGCTGGTCGCGGGAACCGTCGATCCGCGCGGGCATCCGCCCGGTTTCGCCGCGCAAAAGGCCGGCGACAAGATCGGTAGCTACAAGCTCCTCGAAAATATCGGGGAAGGCGGCTGCGGCACCGTCTGGCTCGCGTGGCAGGAACACCCCGTGCGCCGCCGCCTCGCGCTCAAAATCATCAAACTGGGCATGGACACAAAGGAGGTCATCGCCCGGTTCGAGACCGAACGGCAGCTCCTGGCGATGATGGATCATCCGAATATCGCGAAGGTGTTCGACGCCGGCACCACCGACACCGGTCGGCCGTATTTCGTCATGGAACTGGTCCGCGGGGAGCCGATCACGACCTTTTGCGACGCGCACAATTTGGCGACCGAGCAGCGCCTGCGCCTTTTCGTCCAGGTCTGCCATGCGATCCAGCACGCGCACCTCAAGGGCATCATCCACCGCGACATCAAGCCCTCGAACATTCTCGTCGCCCTGCACGACGATGTCGCCGTGCCCAAGGTGATCGACTTCGGCATCGCCAAGGCGACCCAGGGCGACCTCACCGCGCAGACGGCCTTCACGACCGTCGGACAATTCATCGGGACCCCGGCCTACATCAGCCCGGAACAGGCCCAGCTGAGCACCATCGATGTGGATACGCGTTCCGATATCTACTCGCTCGGCGTCCTCCTCTACGAATTGCTCACCGGCCGGACTCCGCTCGACGCGATGGACCTGCTCAAGGTCGGGCTCGATGAAGCGCGCCGGCACATCCGCGAAGACGAGCCGGTCCGCCCTTCCCACCGCCTCAAGACCCTGCAGGGCGAGTTGCTCGGCGCCGCCGCGCACCACCGCCAGGTTGCACCGCCCAAGTTGATCACCCTGCTGCGGGGCGACCTTGACTGGATCGTGATGCGCTGCCTCGAGAAGGATCGCGCCCGCCGCTACGAAACCGCCAACGAACTCGCCCGCGACATCCTTCGGCACCTCCAACACGAGCCGGTCTCCGCCGGTCCCCCGCACGTCTCGTATCGGGCCCGAAAATTCGTGCGCCGCCATCGCCTCGGCGTCACCACCGGTGCGGTGCTGGTCACGCTCCTCGCGGGATTCGCCGGGGTCACGGCCGCGCAGGCCCGGCGCATTGGCCTCGAGCGCGATCGGGCCAACCGCGAAGCGGCGGCCGCGCAGCAGGTGGCCGATTTCATGGTCGGCTTATTCCGGGTGTCCGACCCCAGCGAAGCCCGCGGCAAAACGCTCACGGCCCGCGAAATCCTGGCGAGCGGGGCGCGCCACATTGAAAGCGGCCTCGCCGACCAACCCGTCGTCCAGGCCCGGCTCGCGGCGACGATCGGCGCGGTTTATGTGGGCTTGGGCCTCTACGCGGACGCCCGGCCCTTGCTCGACCGGGCGCTCGAATCCCAGCGGCGCGCCCTCGGGGACGATCACCCAGAGACCTTGGCGACCCTGAACGCGGTGGGTGACGTTTGCTGGCACCTGCAGAAATATCCGGAGGCCGAGCGCATTTATTTGGAGCTCGGGCAGCGCCGCACCCGATTGCTCGGCGAAGAGCATGCCGAGACGCTGAAAGCCCGGTGGGATCTCGCCAGTCTGTATCTGCGCCAGAAGCGCTGGGCTGAAGCGGAGCGGCTGGCGCTCGCCACGCTGGCCGTGCAGACGAGGGTTCTCGGGCCGGAACACCGCGACACGCTCGCTTCCCTCAACAATCTGCAGGCCCTCTATTTTCTACAGAAGCGCTTCCGCGAGGCCGAGCCCCTCGCGAACCGGGTGTTCGAGGCCCGGCGCCGCGGGCTGGGCGACGACCATCCCGAAACGCTCAATGCCCGGCACAACCTCGCGACGATCTGCGCGGCCCTCCGGCGCTACGGCGAGGCCGAGGTCCATTACGGGGAATCGTTGGCCGGGAAACGGCGCGTCCTGGGCCCGGAACACCCCAGCACGCTCGTGACGATGCACATGCTGGCCGCGGCGTATGCGGCCTAAGGCCAGCATGACCGCGCCGAGGCGCTCCAAGTCAAGACCCTCGAACTGCGCCGGCGCATCCTCGGTCCTGCGCATAACGATACGCTGGCCACCCTGAATCAATTGGCCGCTTCCTACCTCGCCCAAACCAAGTTCGCCGAGGCCGAAGCCGTGTTGCGCGAGGCCCTGGCCGCCCGCGAGCACCATTTCCCCGACGACTACCTGACCTTCCACACGCGCACCGTGCTCGGCGGCGTCTTGGGCGCCCGGAAGCAATTTGCCGAAGCCGAACCGCTCCTGATTTCCGGATACGAAGGCATGAAGCAGCGCGAGGCAAAGTCGCCGGCGACCCCAGGCGCCGGCCTGCCGGAGGCCCTCGGACGGATCGTGAAATTCTATGCCGACTGGGGCCGGGCCGATGCCGCTGCCGGCTGGCAGAAACAACTCGCCGACCTGGCCCCGGCCAAGCCGGCCGAGGCGCCGCCGAAGTAGCACCCCGAATCGCGCCGCGTTGCCCCTCGCGCACCGCGCACCGTGCACCGCGCGTCGCACCGCGTCCGGCGGCGATGGCGGACTCCGCCGTCCGCCCGCACCGCCCGCAACGTGAAGGGCCGACGGTGCAAGCGGCTTGGCCGCCCGACGGACTTGGGCTGTTCTCCGACAGAAGGGTTGCACCCGTGGCCGTCAGCGGACGACAGTTTCACCCTCCTCCCCATGAGCCTCCGCCCCTCCGCCCTCGCCCTGCTGTTCGCCCTCGTTACCGGCGTGCTCGCCGCCGCCGTTCCCGCGAAACCCAACATCCTCTTCGTCCTCTCCGACGACCACAGCTATCCGTTCCTCAGCTGCTACGGCGACCCCAACGTCCGCACGCCCACCCTCGATCAGCTCGCGGCCGAGGGCATGAAATTCCACCGCCTGTTCACCGTCGCGCCCCAGTGCGTGCCGTCCCGCGCCGGCTTTCTCACGGGCCGCTCCGCCGTCGCCGCCCGCATGACGCGTTTCTCTTCGCCGCTGCCGCGCGACGAAATTACCTTCCCTGAAATCCTCCGCGAAAAAGCCGGCTACTACACCGGCATCTGCGGGCGCCCGTATCACCTCGACGGATCCGGCGCCAACAGCGGCGCGACCAACACCCGCCTCATCGCCGAGCACGGCCTGAGGACTTTCGAGAAACGCGTCGACTACCTCCGCACCGGTTCCGACGCGCAGGCGGTCGAGCAGATGCGTGAGTTCCTCGATCAAAAGCCCAAGGACAAGCCGTTCTGCCTCTGGCTCAATTTCAGCGATCCCCATCACCCGTGGACGCCCCCGGCCGCCGACCGCCCCGATCCGGCCTCGCTCAAGCTCCCCGCCCACTGGCCCGATCTCCCCGGCCTGCGCGAGCAACTCGCCGACTATTGCGGCGAAGTGAACCGCGTCGACCGCAGCATGAAGGCCGTCCTCGAGCTGCTCGCCGCGCGCGGCTTTGCCCGCGACACCCTCGTCGTCTTCGCCGGCGACAACGGCGCCGCGCTCCCCCACGGCAAAGGCTCCCTCTACGATCCCGGTTGCAACGTCCCCCTCGTGATCCGCTGGCCCGGCGTCGTGCGGCCCGGCGGCGATTCCCGCACGTTGCTCAGCGGCGAAGATCTGGCCCCCACGCTCCTCGCCGCCGTCGGCCTCGCTCCCGGCGCAAAGATGACCGGCCATAATTTCCTCCCGCTCCTCCAGGGCGAAACCTACGTCCCCCGCCAACACATCTTCGCCGAACGCGGCCCCCACGGCACCGCCCCCGTGACCGTCGCGATGCGCAACAGTGGCTACGATCTCTCGCGCAGCGTCCGCAGCGACCGCTACAAGTTTATCTATAACTGCACGCCTTGGCTCGCCTACTCGCCCGTCGATTCCGCCGGCGGCGCTGGCTGGTCGCAGATGACCGCCGCCAACGAACAGGGCAAACTCTCCGCCGGCCTCCGCTCCACCTACTTCACCACCCCGCGCCCCGTCTACGAACTCTACGACCTCACCGCCGATCCCTCCGAACTCCAAAACCTCAGCGGCCAAGCCGCCCTGCACCCGGTGGAACTCGAACTTCGCACCGCCCTCGCGGAGAAAATGATCGTCGATTTCGATTATCTCCCGCTCCCCGACCTCCTCGATCGCGATCCCACCGGCGGCAAAGGCACCAAAAAGAAACGCTGAACTTATCCCATGCATCGACTCCTCGCTCTCGCCCTGCTCCTCGCGTTTGCCCGCCTCCTCGCCGCCGACGCGCCTCGCCCCAACTTCGTCCTCATTAACATCGACGACCTCGGCTATCGCGAAATCGGCGCCTTCGGTTCCTCCAATCGCACGCCCGCCCTCGACCGCATGGCCGCCGAAGGCCGCAAGCTCACGAGCCACTACGCCGCCCCCGTCTGCTCGCCCTCGCGCGCCGCGCTCATGACGGGTTCCTACCCGAAACGCGCGCTCCCGATTCCGCACGTCCTGTTCCCCAACGCCGCCGTCGGCCTCCACCCCGACGAGCACACGATCGCCGACGTCCTCCACGCCGCCGGCTATGCAACCGCCGCCATCGGCAAGTGGCATCTCGGCGACCAGCCCGAATTCCTTCCGCGTCGCCAGGGCTTCGACTACTATTTCGGGCTGCCCTATTCGAACGACATGGGCCCGGCCGCCGACGGCACCAAGAGCAATTTCGGCAAACAGCCGAACCCCGCCCAAGCCGCCAAAGCCAAAACCGCCGCGCCGAAGAAAGCCGCCGCGCCGGCCAACGACGCGACCGGCGACCGCTCGCCCCAGCCCCCGCTCGCTTTGATCGAAAACGAAACGGTCATCGGCCGGATTCGCGCCGATGATCAGGTTCCGCTCGTTCGCCGCTACACCGAGAAAACCATTTCGTTCATCCGTGACGCCAAGGCGAAAGATCGCCCGTTCTTCATCTACCTCGCGCACAACGCCGTTCATTTTCCCCTCTATCCGTCCGAGAAATTCCGCGGCTCCTCGCCCAACGGTCTCCTCGGCGACTGGGTTCAGGAGGTGGACTGGAGCGTCGGCCAGGTGCTCGACGCGCTCCGCGAAATGAAACTCGACCGCACCACGTTCGTGCTCTTCGTCTCCGACAACGGCGGCCCCACGCAACAGGGCGCCCACAACGGAGCGCTCCGCGGCAGCAAGGGCTCGACGCTCGAGGGTGGCATCCGCGTGCCCGGCCTCGCCTGGTGGCCCGGGAAAATTCCCGCCGGCACATCAACCGATGCCATCACCACGATGTTGGACGTCCTCCCGACCTTCGCGAAACTCGCCCGCGCCCCGCTCGCCGCCGACCGCAAGATCGACGGCGTCGACCTCTGGCCCATTCTCGTCGGCGCTCCCGCCATCCCGCCGCGCGACGAATTCCTCTATCACCGCGGCCTGCTGCTCGAAGCCGTCCGCTCCGGTCCGTGGAAACTCCATCTCGCGAAAAACGAACTCTACAACCTGACCTCCGACATCGGCGAGGCCACCGACGTCGCCGCCCAACATCCCGAGATCGTCGCCCGCCTCACCGCGATCGCCGACGCGTCGAAGGCGGACCTCGGCCGTGACGGCATCGGCCCCGGCGTTCGCGCCCTCGGCCGCGTCGCCCAGCCCCAACCGCTCATCGCCCTCGACGGCACCGTCCGCGCGGACGTCGCCGGCCCGCAGAAGAGTTTCCCCTAAACCGCGCATCGTCCCGTCCGCGCCCGGCATCTTGCCCGCCACGTTCCACCCATGAAACCGTCGCCCTCACGGGCGGCACGCGCGACGACGGCCATCTCCCCACCGTCCGCGCTTTCCCCGCGGCCCTCCTCGCCGCCGGCATCGACCACACCTCGCTCGAAGTCGAAGGTCTCGCCCACGAGCACGCCAAACTCGTGACGCTGGCTCGCACGACGTGGTTCGACGACCACGCCGAGTCCTTCCGCCGCGCCGGAGCCCAGCCCTAGTTCGCCGCCCCCGCCTCGCCAACCACCGCGGCCGCCCCGCGGCGCCCGACCGCCCGCTGCGGTTGCCACGCGTGGCCGAAGGCTGTTTCCACCGCGCTTTCAAGATTACCCCGATAGGTTCTGTGGGCCCACGGCCCAACCGGGATATTTCACGCCCAACTTGATCAAACCGATTTCACAGAGGACACGGAGCCCCGGCCACAGAGCTCACAGAGCGGACAAGGTGTTTGGCTCCGTGACCTCGGTTCGAAACTCGGTGCGCTTGTGAAAAGAATTTCTTCAGGAAAGTGTGATTGATGCGGCCCAACCCCATTGCAGCCCGGGCCAACGGCCCGACCCCATTCCAGCCCGGGCCAACGGCCCAACCCAATTCCAGCCCGGGCCAACGGCCCGACCCCATTGCAGCCCGGGCCAACGGCCCGACCCCATTGCAGCCCGGGCCAACGGACCAACCCCATTGCAGCCCGGGCCAAAGGCCCAGCCCATTTTCAGCCTGGGCCAACGGCCCAACCCCATTCCACGCCGGGCCAACGGCCCAACCCAATTGCAGCCCGGGCCAAA
>CAJAYO010000779.1 GCA_903948415.1 uncultured Opitutia bacterium
CCGGCAACCATCTCGGCCGGTTCCAATATCTTTGGCCCGCCCGTGGTCGACTCCGCCGGTCTGATTTACCTCGCCGGTAACTTCACGACGATCAACGGCACGGCCCGCGTGGGCGTGGCCCGCCTCACCGCCGCCGGTGCGCTCGACGCCACGTTCCCGACCGGCCTGCCCGCCGGCTTCACCTCCAGCCAGATCCGCGCCGTTGCTCTCCAAAGCGGGGACCGTCCCGTCTTCGTGGGCGATTTCTTTGCCTCCGGCGTGCGCGGCACCTCCTCCGAGCGCGTGATGGCCTTCCGCTTCACCGCCGCCGGCGCCTTCGATGCGACGTTCGCCCAGCCGCTCCGCAGCGAACTCGGTCTCGTCAACGGCCCCCGGTTGCGCCACCTCGTGGTTCTGGCCGACGATTCCCTCCTCGTCGTCTCTGACCGGCTCGTGCGCCTCACGGCCAATGGGGCCCGCGACACGACGTTCTCGTCCCGCGCGCTCGGCAAGGAATCCTTCTGGTTCTCCCGCGCCGCCGACGGTCGCCTGTTCCTGCCCGATCAAACCAGCGTCTACGGCCAGGGCGCCGCGCTTTCCACCGTCTCCAACGGTATCGCGGTGACGTCGGCCGACGGTGTGCCCGACGCGTCCTTCCAGACCGGCGGCTGGGGCCGCAGCGCCGTGGTGGATAGCGGGGTCGTTCTCGGCGACGGTCGCGTTTGGGTCGGCGGGGCGTTCAATCGCTACGGTGGCACGCCCGTCCCCGGCGTCGCGCTCTTCGCGGCCGACGGCACGTTGGCGCCCGCGCAGGTCGTTTCGTCGCGCAGCATGGGCTACGGCGGGGTGGCCGCCGCAGGGAGCAACCAGGTCTACGTCCTGTCCGTTACCGGCAGCAATTCGAGCGAGCCGTTCTCGGCCGGTCTGGTCCGTCTTGGTTCCGATGGCGCGGTCGACTCCGGCTTCAGCCCGGTCCTTCCGGCCGGCTACTCGCTCGGCTCCGCCAGCCTTTCGGCCGGAGGCGGCAAGCTTCTCCTCGCCCAGGAAAGCATCCTCTCGCAGGACGCGCTCGGCGGCTCGACCGGAAATTCCCTCCTCCGCCTCAACGCCGACGGCACCCGGGACACCGCCTTCAACGCGGCGCTCGCGTCGTTCGCCGCGGTGGAGCGCCACGCCACCACCAACGCCGTCACCCTCATTCGCACGGGCGGGATCGGGGTCGGCCAGGTGCTGCCGGACGGCCGCGTGCTCGTCGGTTCCGCCGGCCTCGACGGGGCCGTGCGCCTCATCCGCCTCTTGGATACGGGGGCCATGGACCCGACGTTTGGCCCGCCCTCCTTCGGCACGATCGCGCCATCGAGCGGCTTCACGTCGACGATTACGGATCCCGTCACCAACACCACCGCGCAGTTCCCCGTCAGCACCTACAGCGCGGGGGAACTCCTCGGCGCCGTCCTCCAAATCCCCGACGGCCGCGTCTACCTCGGCGGTCGCCTCGCCCCGGCCGGTGCGCCCCGCGGCCTCGTGCGCCTCAACGCCAACGGCAGCATCGACGCGACGTTCACCGGCACCGGGCTGGGTTGGTCGAAGTCCGATTCCTCGCCGTATGTCAGCGCGCTGGCCGTCGATGCGGTCGGCCGCGTTTACGTCGCGGGCCGGTTTGATTCCTACAACGGCACGCCGATTCCGACCGGCCTCTTCCGCCTGAACGCGAACGGCTCGCTCGACACGGCGTGGACATCCCCGATCTCCGTGCTCGATGCCCCTCGGGCTTTCGTGCGTCTCGCCCTGGTCGGCGCCAAGCTCTATGCGTTCGGCACGGTTGCAGCCGCCGGCGACACCCTGCCGGTGCCCTACCGGATCGCACCGATCAGCGGCGCGCCGATTTTCTCGCCGCCGTCCGCCTCGAATGGCACAGCCGTGGCCCTCAGCGGTTTTGGGTTCACCGGTGCCACCTCGGTCCGTTTCAACGGCCTCGCTGCCGCCTTCACGGTTTCCTCCGACAACCAGATCCTCGCCACCGTGCCGGCCCTGGCCACCAGCGGGGTGATCACGATCGTCACTCCTACCGGCACGCAGACCACGGGTACCCCGCTCGACATCGTCGCCGGCGCCCGTCTCCAAAATCTCTCCCGGCTCGGAGCGGTTGGCACTGGCGAGACTGCGGTGCTGGTCAATTTCACCGTCGAAGGCAGCGCCGCCAAAACGGTTCTGCTGCGCGCCGCCGGTCCCGCCCTCGCGACCCTCGGGGTTACGGGCACGCTGGCCGACCCCGTCCTGACGCTCCACGACGCCACCGGGGCCGAAATTGCCCGCAACGACGATTGGGGCGGTGCTTCCACCCTGAGCTCCGCCTTCGCCTCCGTTGGCGCGTTGTCCTTTGCGACGAGCAGCAAGGATGCGGCTCTCCGCCTCGCCCTGGCCCCTGGCACCTACACGGCCCGCGTGACCGGCGCCGGTGGCACGACCGGTGTCGCCTTGGTGGAAGTTTACGACACCGGCGACCTCCCCCGGCTCGCCTCCCTGGCCAGCCGGGCCGCGGTCACCCCGGGCAGCGCTTCGACCTCGGGTTTCGTCATAGGTGGTCCGACCAACGCCGGGGCCAAGACGGTCCTGCTCCGCGCCCGCGGCAGCTCCTTGGTGACCGCCCTCGGCGCGCTCGCCAACCCGAAGCTGACGCTCTTCGGCTCCAACAATACCCAGATTCTCACCAACGAGGATTGGGTGAGCAGTCCCGAGCTCGCGGAAGCGACGGCTGCGGTGGGCGGCGCCCCGCTCGCGCCTTCGGACTCGGCTCTGCTCCTGAATCTTCTTCCCGGCAGCTATACCGTGCAGGTCGAGGGCAACGGCGGTTCCGGTTTTGCGCTGACGGAAATCTTCCTCGTCGACGCCTTCCGTGACGCGTCCTTCGCCCCTGCGCTCCTCGCGCCGATGCAGAATCAGACCGTCGCCACCGGGGCGCCCGTTTATCTCAACGCCCCCGTCGTCGGCAAGCCGGCCGTCGCGTATCAGTGGAAGAAAAACGGCGCCGATGTCACCGGCACGCCCGTCGCCGGTTCGCCGGGGGCGTTTTTCCTCCCGGCCGCCGCCGCCAACGACACCGGCGTCTATACCGTTGTTATGAGCAACTCCGCCGGTTCCACGACCAGCGCCCCGGTGACGCTCGCCGTGAATCCACCCGCCGGTTACGCGGCCACCCAGGCGCTGG
This sequence comes from uncultured Opitutia bacterium, assembly GCA_903948415.1. Classification (GTDB taxonomy): domain Bacteria; phylum Verrucomicrobiota; class Verrucomicrobiia; order Opitutales; family Opitutaceae; genus GAS368. Next base: position 3,188 of record CAJAYO010000779.1, read on the forward strand.
TCGGGCCCGGCTATCTCGGCGGCGGCACCGTGACCATCACCAACACCCTCACCTATGTCACCCCCTCGGCGAGCCTCGGCTGGTCGGTCACGCTGCCCGCCGGTTGGAGTTTTGCCTCCGACGGGGGCAGTGCGGGTGAGACCAAGCCCGCCGCCGGCGCCACCGGCGAGATCGCCTGGGCGTGGACCAGCGTGCCCCCGTCCGGTTCGCTCACGTTCACCTACACCTTGAACGTGCCGGTGGGCGAGAGCGGCACGCGGGCGCTTACCGCCCTGGCGGTCGCCCGCCCGGGCGGTAACCCCGTGGTTTATGTCGCGAATCCCAACCCGCTGGCGGTCGCGCGCGTCTCCGCCCACTCGGCCGACACGAACCAGGATTTCCGCCTCGGCCTGATCGAACTCACCCGCGTGATCGAACTCTTCAACACCCGCAACGGCACGGTTCGCACCGGCCGCTACTCGGTCGGAACCGCGGCGACGGAAGACGGCTTCAATCCCGATTTCGCCACGGCCGATTCGGCCACGGTCACCTTGGCGGCCTATCACTCGGCCGACACCGCGCGCGGCGGCGTCCGCGACGGCAAGATCGACCTCGTCGAACTCACCCGCGTGATCGAACTGTATAACACCCGTATCGGCACGGTCCGCACGGGCGCCTACCGTCCCGCCGGCGGGACCGAAGACGGTTACGAACCCGTCCCCTAGTTTTTTCTCCTCGCCGCGGGCGGGGCGCGTCGCTCCAGCCCGCTGTTTTTATCCGTGATATCTGCGCAATCCGTGCTAAACGCAGAGGGCGTAGAGAGCGCGGTTCCCTTGTTCCGCTCCCCGCACCCAACGCCAACACATCGACCTTCCATGAAAAACGCATCCCTCCTCCGTCGGCTCTTCGCCACGTTCGCTCTCTGTGCGGCCACCGGGGCCGTCGCTCAAACCGCTTCGCTCAAGGCCGAGTCCACCGCGCTGGCCGCCGGCGGCGGCAGCGTCGCACTGACCGCCTCGGTCAGCTACGACGGCCAGCCCGCCGCCCTTGGCTGGGCCATCGCGCTGCCCACCGATTGGACCTTGGTGAGCGTGTCCGGCGCCAACGTGCCCGAGATTTCACCCGGGATGGGTGCGACCGGCACGTTGGAGTTCGCCTACACGTCCGCCCCGGCCGGCAAGGCGGAATTCAACGTCGTCGTTCGTTACCCCGTGGGCTCCACGACCGCGAAGGCCGTCCCCACCGTCCTTGTCCGCGCGAATGGCAAACTCGCCACGCTGACGCCCGCCCCGATCGAGTTTGGCAAGTAACCCCCGTTCCCTCCCGCGCAGCGGAGGGCGGCCGTTCGTCGGCCAGTCGCAAGGCGGACCTTTTTGGTCCGCCTTTTTCTTGCGGTGGCCCGCCGCGGAAAGGCCCGCGGCCCGGGCGGTGCCGCTCGCAACCCACGCGGCGCTATCGCCAACCGGTGCGCAGTGCTGTCCGGGCCGCCCTGCTATTGTTGAACAATAACGCCGCGGTTGTTCGAAGGCCGCGGGCTTCCAGTCGGTGACGGCAGCGTCTAAACAGACACGGGATGATAGCCCCGCGAGGTGTGATTCCTCGTGCTGCCACCACCGACGGCGCCCGCGACCTTCGTGCGTTCCGCCCCCGCCCTCATGAGCATCGCCCAAATTGCCGGTATTTTGCCCGCCGTGGTTTTTCCCGCGGCCACCTTGGTCCAACTTGTCCGCATGGTGCGGGCGCGTTCCGCTGCCGGGGTGAGTGTGGCGACGTGGCTGCTGTTCGGCTTCGCGAACCTCGCGATCTACGTCTACGCGGAACGCTACACCGAGTGGCAGGCGATCGTCGGCATGTTGGTCACCGCCGTCCTCGACTTCGTGATCGTGGGCCTGGCCCTCGTTCGCTACCGGTCGCCGAAAATTTCCGGCGCTGCACCGGTCGCGCCCCGGGAGGTGGTCCGCGCGTTGATCGCGCCGGGGCCGCAGCGCGCGGTCTGAATCGCGCGCGGAGCCGACCTCCGCGGTTGTTCGACACACCGGCCGCGCCGTTGCCCCGGGCCGGACCAAGCGGGGCGTCTCGCTCCGATGATCACCCGAGGATCGTCAGGCTGATGCCGGCCAGGACGCCCAGCACCGCCGGCAGTTTTTGGCGACCGTTGAGCTCGCCGAACAACAGCAACCCGCCGGCGAAGGCGACGAGGGTGCCGCCGCGGCGCAAGCTGGAGACGAGCGAGATCAAGGCCTCGGGATCGCGTAGGGCGCTGAAGTAAACGAAGTCGGCGACCAGCAGCGCGGCGGAGACCCCGAGCACGCTCCAGCGCCAGTGGAACTCGTGGCGGGTCCACCAGCGGAATTTCCAGCCGATGGCGAGCGGGAGAAAGAGCAGGGCAAGATAGATGGAGAACCACGCCTGCACGGTCGACGCGGCGAAGCCGATGCGGCCGAGGAGAAACTTGTCGTAGAGCCCGCTGGTGGCGCCGAGCAGCGTGCCGGCGAGGAGCCAGGCGACCCATCGGTTGCGGTGGAAGTGAATGCCCTCGCGCGCACCGACGACGGAGAGCCCGACAAAGGACGCGAGGGTGATCACGATGCCCAGCATCTCGAGCCACGACGGGCGCTCGCCGAGCACCAGCAGCGCACCCAGCAGGGTCCAGACCGGGCCGGTGGCGCGGATGGGCGAGGCGAGGGAGACCGGCAGGTGTTTCACCGCAAAATAGCCGCACATCCACGAACACGCGACCAAGAGGGATTTCGCCGCGAGGAGGAGGTGCTGGTGGCCGGTCAGCGGGGCGACGGCCAGCGCCGCGGGGAGCGAAGCGGGCGCGAGCGCGTGCAGGGCCATGAGCGAGAGCCAGACGGAGGCGCTGCACAGATTGGCGAAGAAGAGAACCGGAAGCACGGCGTTGTCGCGCACGGCGTGCTTGGTGCAAAGATCGTAGCACCCGAGGAAAAAAGCGGAGACGAGACTGGCGGCGATCCACGGCATGGAGCGGGCTGGTGTGAGGGCGCGGAGCGCGGGCGGCAAGGTTGCTCGGGTGCCGGGGCCGCACGTCGACGCAAAAAAGGCGGCCCGTGGGAGGCCGCCCTGCTATCGTGAACTCGAGTAGTCGCTGACAGAGATAGTGCGGTGCTTCAGCCCTAACCTAATCGGGTCCGAGCGCGGACTAAGGCACCGCGCTACCTCGGAGCAGTAGGCGCTGTCTGTGACAGCCGCTAGAATTAGCTCTTCGCGGGGAGACGCTTGAACACGAGCGGCGTGGTGCGGCCGCCCTGGGTCCATTCGCCCGCGAGTTCGGCGCCGTCGGCGTTGAGCTTGTCAGTGAATCCGCCGCGGATGCGGGGCAGATCGAATTGCACGGCGCCTTCTTTCTCGGTGAGCGTCTCGATGGAGAGCGGGCCGCCACCCTGATCGAGGCTGAGGAGGTGGCCGCTGACCTTGCCTTCGGCGTCGGCTTGGAAGTTGGCTTTGAGGCGGAGCTCGACACCGGGAGCCGGTTTGATCGAGCCGCGCCATTGGCCCGCGAGGCTCTGGCCGGCCTCGCCCTTGGCGGGGACGGTGTGGGCGTCGGGCTTCGACGCCGGCTTGGTGGTGCGCGCGAGGCGGAAGGGCAGCGCGGCGTCGCCTTGGGTCATGTCGCCGGCAATCGAGGCTCCGTCCGTGGCGAGTTGATCCTTGAAGCGCGGGTCACCGGGCAGGCCGGTCAGGACGAATTCGACCGCGGAGCCGGTGACCTTGGTCGTGGCGAAAGCGAAGTTGCGCACCCCTTGCGGGAGACACTCAGCCGTGCCTTTCCACGCGTTGTCGCCGGCGGCGATCCACTCGATGGCGAAGGGCAGCTCGCCGCGCTGCGCGGTGACAGTGCCTTCCCGATATCCGGACACGGTTTTGGCCGTATCTTCGGCGCGAAGTAGAGCGGGGCACAGGGCCACAAGGGCCAGGC
>CAJAYO010000780.1 GCA_903948415.1 uncultured Opitutia bacterium
GCGCGTTTTTCCTTGAGCCCGATGTAGGCCTCGCCCGCGTGCAGCGCGAGGTTGTCGGTCCCCACGTCGAGCGTGATCGGCAGGCAGTAACCGGGATGCACCCCGGCGCACGCCGTGTAGAGGGACAGTTTTCCGACGGGAATGCCCATGCCGAGCGCCCCGAGGTCGCCGAGCCCGAGGATTCGTTCCCCGTCGGTCACGACGATCAGGCGCACGCCCGGCTGCGGCCAGTGCCGCAGGATCTCCGCGATCCGGCCGCGCTCGCGCAGGCTGATAAACATCCCGCGCGGCCGGCGATAGATGGAGCCGTATTCGAGACACGCCTGACCGACGGTCGGGGTGTAGATCAGCGGCACCGTCTCCTCGATGTGATCGAGGACGAGGCGGTAAAACAGCACCTCGTTGCGGTTCTGGAGAGTGGTCAGGTAAATGTATTTCTCGATGTTGTCCGTTTTGCGGCGGAGCGAGTTGAGCGTGCGCTGCAACTGCTCCTCGATCGTAAACACCCGCGGCGGCAGCAGGCCGCGCAAGCCGAGCGCGTCGCGTTCGGTCTCCGAAAAGGCCGTGCCCTTGTTCAGCAGCGGATTCGTCAGGATCTGCGCGCCGGTGATCTGGGGCGGTTCGCCCCAGGCAGACAAACCTTTCGGCGGTAGGGAGGGGACCATGCCCTACCGTAGCAGAGAGCGCGTCCGACGCCTCCGCGTTTCTTGCGAAACGCTGGGCCAATTTGCCGGAATCTCCGCCGGCCGCGCCCTGCCGCGCGGAGCACCGGCACCTGCGCCTTGGCCCGGCCCACAGGCCACCACCCCGCTTCTCCTTGTCTCGCTGTCCCGCCCCGTCCCTTGTGGGCGGCGATGTCGTCCCCGTCCGCTCCTCCGCCTCCGCCCGCCCCGCTCGCGCCCCTCCCCGGCTCGCCGACGGCCGACGCCGTGATGGACCGCTTCCTCGCGGTCGCCGCCGCGCGCGGACTCGAACTCTACCCCGAGCAGGAAGAGGCGATCCTCGAACTCTTCGCCGGCCACAACGTCGTCCTCAACACCCCCACCGGCTCCGGCAAATCCCTCGTCGCCGCCGCCCTCCACTTCAAGGCCCTCTGCGCCGGCGAACGCTCCGTCTACACCTGTCCCATCAAGGCGCTGGTGAACGAAAAGTTCCTCTCCCTCTGCCGCGACTTCGGCCCCGAGCACGTCGGCATGATGACCGGCGACGCCTCCGTCAATCCGCAGGCCCGCATCCTCTGCTGCACGGCCGAGATCCTCGCCAACATCGCCCTCCACCGCGGCGCCGAAAGCGACGTCCGCGCGGTGATCATGGACGAGTTCCACTACTATTCCGACGCCGAACGTGGCTACGCCTGGCAGGTCCCGCTGCTCACGATGCCCGGCGCGCGCTTCCTCCTCATGTCCGCGACCCTCGGCGCGACGGAGTTCTTCGAAAAGGAAATGACCCGCGTCACCGGCGCGCCGAGCGTCACCGTGCGCAGCGACCGCCGCCCCGTGCCGTTGGAATTCGAATACAGCGAGACGCCGCTCACCGAGCGCGTCGCCGCCCTGCTCGAGGCCAAACGCGCCCCCGTCTATCTCGTCTACTTCACCCAGCGCTCCGCCAGCGAGGCCGCCCAGTCGCTGATGTCGCTCAACGTCTGCTCGAAGGAGGAAAAAGCCGCGCTGCAGGCCGCCCTCGAAGGCGTCCGCTTCAACA
>CAJAYO010000781.1 GCA_903948415.1 uncultured Opitutia bacterium
CCCGGGTGAAGCGGCCGAGTGGCGGCCGACGGGGGGCGTGGATGGCGCGAGGACGGAGCGAGGAGCATCTTGCGCCCGAGGGCGAAGGAGAAAACGACGGGATTGTTCCGCTTATCCAATACAAAAAAGCGGGCGCGGGGCATTTGGAACGGGCCGGCACTCAACGGCGCGCTGGTGCGGAATCGGCCCTGTCCCGCTTCGGTTTTCTCTCGTGCGTCCGGGGAGGAGGGGAATCCAGCCAACGAGATTTTTGCGTCGCTGCGCCCCTCGCGCGGCCGGGCGGGCGCGGGGCGGGCGGCCGATCAGGCGGGCCGAGCGGGTGCCGCCGCAGGGAGGGGGGCGACGAACGCGAGCGCGGCGCGGACCGCGTCGGGCATCGGTTCGGCCTCCATCCGCCCGGTGGCGTCCTGGCGCACATGCACCGTCGTCATTCGCCCCCGGGCCACTTCGGTCCACTTGCCCGCGCGGTCTTTTTGAAAGAGAAATTCGAATCCGAGGCTGGTTTGCGCCACTTCGCCGATCGAGCCCGTGATGCGTACGACGTCACCACAGCGCAAGGGACGCACGAAGGTGCAGGCCGCTTCGCGCCGCGGCCAGCCGAGGCGCAGACCCGCGGGCGTGGTGCTCATCATGGGCAGGTGCAGGGCGCGAAACCACTCATGTTCGCACACCTCCATCCAACGGTAGAAATTGGAAAAGTGCATAATCCCGGCCGCGTCGGTCTCATGGAACTCGACCCGGCGCGTAATGGAAAAAGTCGGACTGGTCATGCGGGGAGGGTGGGTGCTCCGTCGGTCCTGTCAAAAGCGCGGGAGGGATTTGCGGCGGGCGAAAGCCGCGGGGAACCCCGGAGCGCCCATGGCGTTTCGGAGTTACGGTCAAACGGGGGACGCGGGACGCCCCGGCGGGCAGAGCGCCGCGAGCTCAGGCCGGCGGCCTGCTGGCCAAGCCGGCGCGGTCGGCGCTTTATGGACGCGCTTCGCGCCGACGTTTTCCAGGGCGGCAGAGGCGGGGCCCGCCCGAAAACCACGGTTCGTTTTGCGGGGCAAACGAGGGGATGGCGTCGGCGTGCGTGGCGCGGAGGGCGGCGGAGCGGAAATCGGGATTGCACGACCGGCCGGGGCGGCGAGGCTGCACCGTCATGAATGAAACCATCGCGGTCGTTGGCGCAGGCATTTCCGGGCTCTTGCTGGCCCGGGCGTTGAAAGTGGGAGGGGCCGAGGTCGTGGTTTTCGAAAAGAGCCGGGGCTTCGGGGGACGTTTGGCGACGAAACGGGTGGGCGAGGCGACCTTCGATACGGGCGCACAATATTTCACGGCGAAGTCGGAGCGCTTTGCCGGGTTGGTCGCCGAATGGGCGGCGGCCGGAGTGGTGGCGCGGTGGCCCGGGGCGTCCGCGCACCGGTGGATCGGCCGGCCGGGAATGAACGCGCTGGGGCGGTTTTTGGCGGAGGGGATCGACGTGCGGCGGGAGGCGAAAATTTTGCAGGTGCAGCGGAGCGATGGGGGCTGGGCGCTGACGATCGAAAATCAGCCGCCGAGCGAGGCGCGGCGCCTGGTGCTGACGGCCCCGCTACCGCAATCACTGGCCCTGCTGAGGGCTGGCGGGGTGGCGTTGCCGCCCGCGTTGGCGGACGAATTGGCGGCGCTGACGTATCATCCCTGCCTGGCGTTGCTGTTGACGCTCGACGGAGCGAGTGCGGTGCCGGCCGAGGGAGTCGCGCTGGCGGACGGACCGGTGCGGTGGCTCGCGGACAATGCCAAAAAAGGGGTGTCGTCAGGTGGGGCGGGGGCGGTGACGGTCCATTTGAGTCCCGTTTTTTCGGCCGAGCATTATGGGAAGAGCGAGGCGGAGCTGGCGGCCTTGGTGGTGCCGGGCATCGCGGACCGGTTGGGTGCGCCCGTGGTCAACGTGGTCGTGCAGCGCTGGAAGTTTAGCGAGCCGGTGGGGGCGTATGCGCCGCGGTGTGTGTGGTTGCCGGAGCTGGGGCTGGGCCTGGCGGGCGATGCGCTGGGCGGGCCCCGGGTGGAAGGCGCGGCGATGTCGGGCGTGGAGCTGGCCGCGCGGATGAGGGCGGAGGGGGGCGGATGAACGACGTGGTGATTGTCGGGGCGGGGCTGGCGGGCCTGACCTGTGCGCGGCGGCTGCAGGCGGGCGGGGCCGCCTGTGTGGTGTTGGAGGGCAGCGATGCGGTGGGAGGGCGCGTGCGAACGGATGGAGTGGCGGGGTATCGGCTGGACCGCGGTTTTCAGGTGCTGCTGACCGCGTATCCGGCGGCGCAAACGTGGTTGGACTACGCGCCGCTGGAGTTGAAGAAATTTTCGGCGGGCGCGCGGGTGTGGTGCGAGGGGCGGATGCACCGGGTGAGCGACCCCTGGCGGGAGCCGGGGGCGCTGTGGGACACGCTGCGGGCGCCGGTGGGTTCGCTGGCGGACAAGGTGCGGATTGCGACGCTGCGGGCGGCGGCGCGGCGGGGGACGATGGCGGAGCTCTTTGCCCGGCCGGAAAC
>CAJAYO010000782.1 GCA_903948415.1 uncultured Opitutia bacterium
GCCATTTCATCGTTTTTTATGGCGCAAGTTCTCGTCTTGCGCCACATCTTGCGCCACATCCCTGCGCCATGCCCAAAGCAATTTCCCTCACCGAACTGAATGCCGTCCTTCGGGCAGTCACGGCCCTGCCGCCGCCGGCGTCGCTGGAGGAAATCGCCGGCCGGCTGCCTCGCTCGTTCGCGCGCCGGACGTTGCAGCGCCGCCTCGCCCAACTCGTGACCGAAAGCCGGCTCACCGCCCTCGGCACGCGCGCTGGCCGGCGCTATCAGGCGCCGGGTGCGGCCGCACCGTTGTCGGCCACCCCAGCGCCGTCGCACGAGCCGACGTCGCGGGTCCTCGCCGAATCGCCCGCCGAGGTCGATCCCATCCGCCTGTCGCTGACCGCCCAGCAAACTAAAAGACTCGTCGCGCGGCCGATGACGCTGCGCAAGCCCGTGGGGTATGTGTTTTCGTTTCTCGACGGCTACCGGCCCAACGTGTCCGCCTATCTTTCGCCGGCGTTGCGGAAAAAACTCGCCGCGCTCGGGCGGACCACCGGGGAGGCGCTGCCTGCCGGCACCCACCTGCGCAAGGTGATGGACCGGCTGCTCATCGATCTCTCGTGGAATTCGAGCCGGCTGGAAGGCAACACCTACTCGTTGCTCGAGACGCAGCGGCTCTTCGAAGCGGGCGAGGCGGCCGAGGGAAAAGCGGCGCACGAGACGCAGATGATCCTCAATCACAAGGCGGCGATCGAGCTGCTCGCGGAGCACGCGGGCGAAATCGGTTTCAACCGCTACACGGTCTGCAATCTGCACGCGCTCCTTTCGGAAAATCTGCTGCCCGAAGCGGCGGCGGGCGGGCGGCTGCGCACGCAGGCGGTCGGAATCGGCGGCTCGGTGTATCACCCGCTGGAGGTGCCCTCGACCATCGAGGAGTGCTTCGATCAAATTCTCGCCACGGCTGCGGCGATCAAAGACCCGTTTGAGCAGGCGTTTTTTGCGATGGTGCAGCTGCCCTATCTCCAACCGTTCGAAGACGTGAACAAACGCGTGTCGCGGCTCGCCGCCAACATCCCGCTGGTGCAGCACAATCTCGGGCCGTTGTCGTTCGTCGATGTGCCGCAGTCCGACTACACGCACGCGATCCTCGGGGTCTACGAGTTGAACCGGGTGGACTACCTGCGCGATGTCTTCGAGTGGGCCTACGAGCGCTCGTGCGCGCGCTACGCAGCGGTGCGGCAGGTGCTGGGCGAGCCGGATGCGTTTCGGCTGCGTCACCGTGAGCGCCTAAAGGAAGTCGTCGCAGCGGTGGTGCGCGCCGGCAGGGACAAGAAAGCCGCCGCCACCTTCGTCCGCCGCGAGGCGGAGAAATTGCCGGAGCCAAGCGACCGGAAACGTTTCGCCGAAATTGCCGAGACCGAACTCACGAGTTTGCACGAGGGCAACTTCGCCCGCTACCGGCTGCGACCCGCGGAGTTTGCGGCGTGGCAGAAGACTTGGCGTTAAGGCGCCGCGCGGCGACCCGTGGCGTCTGACGCCAGCACATCGTCCACCGCCGCCGCGAATGCCTCAAGATAGTCCGCCCCCTTCGCGTGCTGAGTGAGCCCGACGATGATGTAGTGCCGTCCCGGGCCGGTGACCACCGCCGTGTCGTGCGACCACGCCTCCCATGAGCCGGATTTGCGCCGCACCTCGACGCCGCGGCCGGCGAGGCCTTTGACGAAGCGGTCGTTGAGGTGCGCGATCTCAGGCGACGCGAAAATCTCGCGCATCACCGCCGACGCCTCCGGCGACACCAGTTTCCCCTGCTCCAGCAGAAGGTAGAAACGCAGCAACTGCCGCACGGTCGCCGCGTGCGAGTGGCCGCCGACCGGATCGACCAGGCGCTCGCCACCCTGGCCGTAGTGTTTGCCAAACCAGATGCCCCCGCCGTGCGCCGGATCGTAGAGCCCGTAGGAGCCGAGCACGTCCTGCACGCGCGCGATGCCGAGCCGGGTCGAATACTTCGTGGCCATCTCGTTGTCGGAGACCTTGATCATCTGGCCCAGCTCGTGCCGCGTCGTCGCCTCGAGCGCGGTGGCGGCCTCCGGGTGCGCCTGAAACCACGCGAGGAGAATCCCGATCTTCGGCACGCTCGCCGCGTAATCGATCGCATCCGGCCGCACGAGCGCGAGCCGCAGCGTCCGCAAATCGAGCAACCCGACCGCCGTCTGCTCCGCCGTCATGCCGGATTTCGCCCGCAGGCGTGCGTCGATCGCCGCGACGGCCGCGTGAAACGCGGGATCGACCGCGGTCGTGGCCTCCAACGTGAAAGTGCGGGCGCCCAGCGACATTTCTGGCTCGACCGATTCACGGCGACCGGCCGGGGCGGCGGGCGCGACCCGCGCGGACGGGATCGGCGGCTCGGGTTCCATTTTGATCAACAACTCCCGGTCGATCGCCGCGACAATTTCGCGCGGCGAGCTCGTTTGCGCCACGAAGCGCCCGTCGCGCGACAGGAGCAGCCACGTCGGATAGGTGTTGAGTCCCATCGTGCGGGCGAATTCTCCGAACGTGCCTTGCCGATCCCACACCACCCGCCAGGGATATTGCTTTTCCTCGGCGACCCATGCCGTCTCGAGCGCTGAACGCGGCGCGGCACCTACCTCCATCGCATCGCCGCCGGTCACGTGAATATTCTCCAGGCCACGGGCGTGATATTTTTCGTGCAAGCCGCGCAAAAATTCGGCCGGCGTCGACCAGGCCAGCGGAAACAGCGAGATCAGCACCATCCGACCGCGATACTCCTGCGTGTCAGCAAAGTGTCCGTCGAGCGCCGCCAATCGAATCCACACGGGATACGCCTGCCCGAGGAGCAGTTTCAGCCGCCCCTCGACCACGCCCCGAATGTCGCGGTCGCGCCGCGTCTCGGCCCGGTAGCGCGCCCTCACGTCGTAAAGGAACCGCTGGCAGCGCGCCGGATCCGCCGCGTCGAGCACCTCGGCCATGGCCCGCACCCCGTTGATCAGGGCCGGACTGTCGGGAAACTCCCGTTCCCAGCGCTCAAACCATCCGGTCATTTTCGCCAACACCGTTTGGCCGTCCGGAGTCGTGATGCGCGAACGCCAGTTTCGCCCGTAGTAACCCAAAAGGTAACCCAGCGCGGTGGCTCGCGCACTGGCCCCGGCATCGGGCGCGGCCAACAGCTCCTCGACGCCCCGATGATAGCGTTCGCTCCAGGCGCGCCACCGCTCAGGGTCCCGCACCACCTTCGTTTCGCCGCTTTCCACCACCTCGCGGGTAAAAAAGACGGCCCGATTCATCATCATCCACACGTCCCACCGGAGCGGATCCGCCGGGAACTTCGCCCAGAATGCCAGGCCCCGTTCATGGAGC
>CAJAYO010000783.1 GCA_903948415.1 uncultured Opitutia bacterium
GGTGACGGGGTACAGCCCGATCGCCGCGCGGCGGAGCGCACGGCCCACCGCAAGCCGAGGCGGTGATGGGGCACAGCCCGATCGCCGCGCGGCGGAGCGCACGGCCCACCGCGAACCGAGGCTGTGACGGCGTACGGCCCGATCGCCGTGCGGCGGAGCGCACGGCCCACCTCAAGCCGAGGCGGTGACGGGGTACAGCCCGATCGCCGCGCGGCGGAGCGCACGGCCCACCTCAAGCCGAGGCGGTGACGGGGTACAACCCGATCGCCGCGCGGCGGAGCGCACGGTCCACCGCAAGCCGAGGCGGGTCGAGGTGAAAGCCCGACAACGGGGCGTGGGGAAGGGGCCGCAGCGTTGCGGCGTGGACGACAAAACGGCTGGCGTCGGTGCGGCGGGTGGGTAGCACTGTGAGCGTGAACTCACTCCGGTTTCTCGCGGGTCCGATCCTTGCGATCGGGCTATTCCTCAATGGCCTTCGCGCCGCCGATGGGCGAGTGCTCCTCGGCAACGAGGTGCTGGCGGCGGAAGGGTTCCGGGTGCTGGCGGGCAAGCGCGTGGGACTCATCACGAATCCTTCGGGCGTGAACCGGAAACTGGAGACGACGCTGGACGTGTTGCGGGCGGCGCCGGGTGTGAAACTCGTGGCGCTGTTCGGACCGGAGCACGGGATTTATGGCGATGTGCCGGCGGGCGATAAAATCGCGAGCCGCACGGATGAGCGCACGGGGCTGCCGGTGCACTCGCTCTACGGCGCGACGCGCAAGCCCACAGCGGAGATGCTCCAGGGGCTCGATGTGCTGGTGTATGACTTGCAGGATACAGGCTGCCGTTCCTACACGTTTGTCAGCACGATGGGGCTGGCCATGGAAGCTTGCGGTGAGGCGGGCGTGGAGTTCGTCGTGCTCGACCGGCCGAATCCCCTCGGCGGATTACGGATCGAGGGGACGCTCGTGGAGCAGGAAAAGTTGCGGTCGTTCGTGAGCCAGTGGGACGTGCCCTACGTGTATGGCCTGACGTGCGGTGAACTCGCGCGGATGCTCAATGCCCGCGGCTGGATCAAACAGGCGTGCAAGCTCACGGTGGTGCCGATGCGCGGCTGGCAGCGCGCGATGGTGTGGGCGGACACGGGGCTGCCCTGGGTGCCGGCGTCGCCCCACGTGCCGCGGGGGGATTCGCCGCTGTTTCAGGTCGCGACGGGGATGATCGGCGAGATCGGCAACGTGAGTATCGGAGTCGGCTATACGCTGCCCTTCGAGTGCATCGGCCTGCCGAAGGTGAATCCGCATGCGCTGGCGGAGAAACTGAACGGCTACGGGTTGGCGGGCGTGGTGTTTCGTCCGCTGACCTACAAACCGTATTACGCCGCTTACAAGGACGAGATCGTCGGCGGCGTGCAGGTGTATTTCACGGATCCCGCGAACGCGCCGCTGACGGCGATCAACTATTACGCGCTGGAGGCGCTGAAACAGGTGGCGGGACGCGACGTGTTGGCCGAGGCGGTGAAGGCGAACAAGAAGTTCGACATGTTCGACAAGGTGAACGGCACGGATGCGACGCGGCTGGCGCTGCAGGCGGGGAAATCGGTGGCGGAGATCGTGGCGGGGTGGAAGGCGGGGGAGGAGAAATTTCGCGCGGAACGGAAAGGCTATCTTCTCTACTGAGCCATGCGACCGGGACGAGTCACGTGGGCGGTGTGGGCGTTGGCGGTGGTCTGCACGGCGGCGCGGGCGGATGAATTCGACACGCTCCGCCAAAAGTGGGCCGACATGCTCACCGGCGGAGCCGAGATAAAAGCCGCGGATGCGGCGATGGCGGCGGCGATCACGAGCCTCACGAATACGGCCAACACGCACTGGGCGGCGCTCAACAAAGGGGGGACGCGGACGGCGCTCTGGGCGGATGCGGCGAGCACCACGGATTCGTCGCACCTTAGCACGAATTTTTCGCGATTGCGCGCGATGGCGCTCGCCTATGCGACCGTGGGTTCCCCGCTGCGCGGCAATGCGGCCCTGCGCGACGACGTCCTCGCAGGGCTCGATTGGATGTATGCCAACCGTTACAACCCCTCGAAAGCGATCTACGACAACTGGTGGGATTGGGAAATCGGTTCGCCGAAGCTGTTGGTCGATGCCGCGACGCTGCTCCATGCGGAGCTCAGCGCCACGCAGCTCGCGAATTGTCTGCGGGCCGTCGAGAAATTCGTGCCGTCGGCGACGACGCCGGCGCCGGGCGGGTCCTCGGGTACGTTTACCGGTGCGAACCGGATGGACAAAATCTACGTGGTCGCGGTGCGGGGCCTGCTCGCAAGGGATGCCGCGAAACTCCGCGCGGCGCGCGATGCGTTCAGCCACCTGTTTGTATTCGTGACGAGCGGTGACGGGTTTTACCGCGACGGATCGTTTATCCAGCACAACCGGCATCCCTACGCGGGCAGCTACGGTGCGGCGTTGTTCAGCGCGATGGCGCCGATGCTCGCGCTGCTGAACGGGCCCAACGCCGACAGCGAGACCGGCTCCACGTGGCGCGTCACCGATCCGAACCTCGCGAATGTCTTCCGTTGGATCTACGAAGCCTACGAACCCACGATCTACCGCGGCGGCATGATGGCGATGCTGCAGGGGCGGGCGATCTCGCGCAGCAGCACGAGCGAACACGGGGTGGGACACAGCCTGATGCTGAATTTCCTGAGGATCGCGGAACTCGCGCCCCAGGCGGACCGCGAGCGCCTGCACTCGCTTTTGCGCCACTGGGCGGAGGCCGATACGTCGCGCAGCTTCGTCGGTTCGGCGCCGCTCCCGCTGATTGCGGGCGTCCAGCAATTGCTCGCCGATCCGACGATCGCGCCGCGCGCGGAGCTGCGCGGCAATTTTGTCTTCGGGAGCATGGACCGCGTGGTGCACCGCGCACCCGGCTTCGGCGTCGGTCTGAGTCTGTCGTCCTCGCGCATCTACACCTACGAGAGCATCAACACCGAGAATCTCCGCGGCTGGCACACCGGCGACGGCATGACGTATCTGTATAACGGCGACCTCACGCAGTTCAGCGATGCGTATTGGCCGACGGTGAATCCGCGCCGCCTGCCGGGCACGACGGTTGATGCGGCGCACCCGCGCGCGAACGGTTCCGGCCAGAGCACCCACCCGGCCTTCAACTGGGTGGGCGGTGTGTCGCTGGGACGCACCGGCGCCGCCGGCCTGCAGCTCGACGGGTGGGGCAACACGCTCACGGCGAAAAAATCATGGTTCATGTTCGACCACGAGATCCTGTGCCTCGGCAGCGGCATCTCGAGCACCGACAACCGTCCGATCGAAACCACGATCGAGAACCGGCTGCTCGGCACGGCGGGCAACGGCGCGTTGACCGTCGAGGGCGTTACGAAACCGGTCGCGCTGGGCTGGGCGGAGACGCTCGCCGCGCCGCGTTGGGCCCACCTCGCCGGGCGCACGGCCGCGGCGGAGGTCGGTTATTATTTTCCGGGTGATGCGGCCGTCAGAGCCCTGCGCGAAACGCGCTCCGGCGCGTGGGCCGACATCAACGGCGGGGGCGCGGCCACGCCGATCATCCGCAACTACCTCACGCTCTGGTTCGAGCATGGCAACAATCCCGTCAACGCCACCTACGCCTATGTGTTGTTGCCCAACCGCAGCGTGGCCGAGGTGGCCGAGTTTGCGGCGGCGCCGGCGGTGACGGTGCTGGAGAATTCCCCGGCCATCCAGGCGGCGCGCCACGCGACGTTGGGAATCACGGCCGCGAATTTCTGGAACGACGGGGTCGCCGCGGTCGGCGGAATTACGGTCGACAGAAAAGCCAGTGTGGCGGTCCAGAACGACGGCGGCGGTTTCCTTGACGTGGCCGTGAGCGATCCCACGCAGGCCAACACCGGCACGATCACCGTCGAGCTCGATTCGGCGGCGATCGCCACGGTGAGCGCGGATGCCGGCATCACGGTGGCGCAGCTGGCGCCCACGCTGCGGCTGACGATCGAGGTGAACGGCGCGCGGGGAAAATCGTTCCGCGCCCGGTTCGCGACGGGCCAGACGAAGCCGCCGGCCTCGCTGACGAATCTCTCGACGCGCGCCTATGTCGCGACGCGGGACGACACGATCATCGCGGGATTTGTGGTCGGCGGCACCGGGGAAAAGAAGCTGCTGTTGCGCGCGGTCGGGCCGACCCTCGCGGCGTTTGGGCTCGCCGGGGCGCTGGCGAATCCGCGGCTGGAGGTGATTGACAGCGCGGGCCGCACCATGGCGGCGAACGACGATTGGGGCACGGCGGCGAACGCCGCGGAAGTGGCGGCCGCGTTTCCGCGGGTCGGAGCCTTCGGCCTGGGGCCGGCCAGCCGCGACGCGGCGTTGATTCTTTCGCTTCCGCCGGGAGCCTATTCCGCGGTCGTGCGCAGCGGCGAACCGGAGGGCACCGGCACCGCGTTGGTGGAGATCTACGACCTCGCGCCGAACGGGACGGCGCGTCTGATCAATCTTTCGGCGCGGGCTTTTTCCGGAGCGGGCGAGCAGACGGCGATCGTGGGTTTTGGCGTGGGGGGCCCGGCGTCGCAGCGCATGCTCGTCCGGGCGTCGGGTCCGGCGCTGGCGGCTTTCGGCGTGCCGGGAGCGCTCGCCGATCCGCAGTTGAGGGTGATCGACGGCGGCGGCGCGACGCTCGCGCAGAACGACAATTGGGAGGGTTCGGTCTTCGCCCCGGAAGTGGCCGCGGCGACGACGGGTGTCGGCGCGTTTCGCTTTGGCGCGGGGAGCCGCGACGCGGCCGCGTGGGTGATGCTGAATCCGGGCAGCTACACGGTGCCGGTGAGCGGCGCGGGCGTGGGCACGGGGCAGACCCTCGTCGAAGTTTACGTGGTGCCGTAGGCGCGGCGGGCGGGGTGGCATCGTTCGGCGCGATACGCCATATCAGGATTATCAATTAACGGCCGTGGGCGGGTTTCGGCTAGAGTTTGTCCGCAGAGACAAACCCCGACCGCCGTGACGATTCCCTCCGACATTGGACGCCAGCTCCGCGACGATATCGACACGTTGCGCGATATCACCGGGGCGATCGGGCGTCTCGAGGCAGCGTTGCGCGACGGACGACTGGCGGTGCGGGTGCACCGCCGCGGCTACTTCACCCCGGACGACGAGGATCGCACGCGGCAACTGCTGCTGGCCTATCGCAACTACCGCCTCGCGCTCTACGCGATCATCCGTCGCCACGAAGCGTATGCGCTCGCCGAGACGGCCGACCTCCAGATTCGCCAGCTGCTGGTCGGCCTTGCGGCCGGGCTCACGCTTTATTCGAAGTCGCTCAAATTGGTCGGGGCTTTCGAGCATCAGCCGCTGGTGCGGCGCAAGCTCAACGAGCCCGACGCCAAGTTCGATCTCCCGGCCGGATTTTTCGACGAAGTGATTCGCGCCTACAGTTCGGTGCGCAACTACCGGGCGATCATCCGGGGCCTGCGGTTCTGGCGCTCCCACCTGCGCGGCATCGAACGCCTGCGGCGCGAAGAAGGGGGCGACTGGGCTTGGGTATGCGACGCGATCCGGCTGCAACGCGCGGCGATGCGCCGCCGGCTCGCCCGCGTGCTGTGGTGCCGGCTGCGCCACGACTGGCGGGATTTGTGGCACAAGACGCTTCGTCCGGTGCGGTTCGCGCGCGAACGGCTGGAATCCAAGGTGGCCCGGGTCGTCACCGCCGAGCCCCGCGAGGACCGGCCGGCGCCGGCACTCGACGCCCACACCCTCGCCGAACTCCATCCGCAGCTGCGGCCCGGCGACGTGCTGTTGATTCGGTCCGAACAGAAACTCACGACCGCGCTGCTTCCGGGTTTTTGGCCCCACGCCGCCATTTTCCTCGGGTACCGCGCCGATCTGGCGGCCGGTGGGCTTGCCCAGCATCCGGAGGTCGCGCGGCAGGTCGGACAACTCCCGGACCGGGACGCTCCGCACGGGTGGGTGATCGAAGCCATCAGTCCGCGCGTTCAGCTGAATCCGCTCCAGCGCGCGCTGCAGGCCGACCATGTTGCCGTGTTTCGCCCGCAGCTTGCGCCGGAGGAGTTGCGCGACGCCCTGCGCGAGGCCTTCGGACATGTGGGCAAACCCTACGACTACGAATTCGACTTCAACGTCTCGAGCCGGCTCGTGTGCACCGAGCTTGTGTATCGGAGCTTTCACCGCCGCGGCGGTTGCGCGTTCGAATTGGTCAAGCGTCTCGGTCGCTACACGCTGACCGGCGACGACCTTGCCGAGCAGTTCCTGGCCGGCGCGCGGGGCGGTCACGCCCCCTTCGAGCTTGTCACCGCCGCGCTGCGGCTGCGCAGCGGTCGCGTCCATTTTTTTCACGAAGGGGCGGCGTGCCACGCGCTGCGGCGCATCGCCGAAGGCTGGCGGCCCGGCCGTAGCGCCCCGGCCCCCGGGAGGCACCGTGAACCCGCCCCCGTCCATGCCTGATTTTTGGTATCGTTGGTTTCACCGGTTCTGCAACGCCGTGTATTTCTCGCGCCTGAGCGTCGTGCACCCCGAACGGCTGCCCGCGCACGGCCCGGTGCTTTGCCTCGGGCTTCATCGGAACGGTGCCGTCGACGGGTTTCTCTATCACGAGATCCGGCCCCGCGCGGTCTTTATGCTCGCCGCGCAATTGCGCCGCAGCCTGCTTGGCGGGCTGTTCTTCACGGGCATTGAAGTTGTGCGCGAAAAAGACCGGGCCACCGACGGTGACGGCGATCCGCACAACGCCGGCGCGCTCCAGCGGTGCCTCGATCACCTCGGCGCCGGCGGCGAGCTGTTTGTGCTCCCCGAGGGCACGAGCTCGCTCGGCCCGCGCCATCTGCCCTTCAAGAGCGGCGCGGTCCGGCTGCTGCTCGATCATCTGGCCACCGGTCGGCCGATCACGGTGGTACCGCTCGGCATTCACTACGAGTGCGCCTGGGGCTTTCGCAGCCGGGTCGAGATTGTCGTGGGTCCGCCGATGGCGACCGCGCTCGCTGCTGCCGCTTCGCCGTTCGAACAGTTGAAGGAATTGCGCCGCCGGATGCAGACCGCGCTGGAAGCCGTGGGGATCAACGTCGAGTCGGCCGAACGCCTCCGGCTCATCGAACAGCTCGCCTCCATTTCCACGCTGGGCACGGCGCGGTCGTATTTTGAATCGCTCAAGGCCCTGGAGCGCCGGGTGCCTGCGCCGATCCTCTCCGCCTGGCACGGCCTTGAGATCGAGGTCGCCGGCCGCCGCGTCTGGCGATACCACGGCGTTCCGCTGTTTCCGGTCGGCTCGCCGTGGCGCGATGGAGTGGCGCTGGGGTTGGCCGCCCCGGTGGTGCTCGCGGCGATCGCGGTCAATGCGCCGCCGTTCTTCGCCGCGGCGTGGGCCGGTCGAAAACTTCCCGACGGCCGCAACGTGATTTCGCTCTGGCGCATCCTCGTGGGCGCGCCGGTCTTTTTGCTGTGGATCGTCGCGCTGCTCGGCGTCGCCGGGGTGACCGGCCATGGGTGGTGGTTCGCCGGTTATGCGGTCATCACCGTGGCCGGACTTTGGCTTTACCATCGCGTCAAGAAACTCGCGGTGGCTGTCCACAACGTCGTTTTTTATGGGGAGCTGCGGCCGCGGGCGCTGGCGTTTCAACGGCTGCTTCGGGAGGCGCTGTCCGATGCATGACGCACTTTCATCCCGGCTGTTGCCGCATGAATGGGTCTTCGGCGGATTTTTGGCCGCGACGGGCCTTGGTCTTGCTTTCGTCGCCGGACCGTTCGCCCGCGACACGCTCGTTTTTTTTGGGCTCCTCGCGGCGGCGGTCGCGCTCGTGGTTGGGTGCCCGGCCGAGTCCGGTCTGGGCCGGTGGCGCGTGCGGCTCGCGTTCTACCCGGTGGCGATGAACGTCGCGTATTTCGCGTTGCGCACGGCCGGGCCCGCGCTGCACCCGCGGCTCTACGACGACGCCCTCCAGACGGTGGACTGCTTCCTTCTGGGCGGCAGTGCCAGCGTGTGGCTGCAGCGCTTCACGCGCCCCGCGCTCACGGAGTTCCTGAGTTTCTGCTACGTCATTTTTTTCCCTTACCTGCTGTTCACCTGGGTGACCTACCTCGGGCAAAAGGATTTGCGGCTGATGCAAAAATTCTGGAGCGGGTTCTTTGTAATCTATGGCCTCGGATTTCTGGGCTACCTGCTGGTGCCGGCCGTGGGGCCGCACCTTGCACCCGGACTCGCCGCGCAGTTCGCCCCGCTCCACGGCGCCATCACCGACATCAATGCCCGCATCGTGCTCGACGGGAGCAATCGCGTGGACTGTTTCCCGAGCCTGCACTGCGCGGTTTCGAGTTACATCCTGTTCTTCGACCGGCGTCACCGTCGGTGGCGTTTCTGGCTCTACCTCGTTCCCTGTGTTGGGCTGTGGGTGTCGACGCTTTACCTCCGTTACCACTATTTCGTCGATCTCGTCGCGGGCTTTGCCCTGTCGGCGGCGGCGCTCTGGTTCGTCAACCGCCGGTTTTCCGCCCCAAGCCCATGAGTTACCTCCTCGACTTCACGAATCCCGCCGCCAACGCGACCGACTGCAGCGGCGGCAAGGGGGCGAATCTTGCGTTGCTCACGCAACGTGGCTTCCCGGTGCCGCCGGGTTTCGTGATCACCGCCGCGGCCTACCGCGCTTTTGTCGCCGCGGCCGACGGCTTCGCCGTCCGCGTGGGCTCGCTGCCTGTGGCCGATGCGCCGCGCCGGCGGGCCGAGAGCGAAACGCTGCGCGCCGGCCTCGCCGCGCTGCCGCTGCCGGACGCGTTGGTCGCCGAGGTGCGGGCCGCACTCGCGCGCTTTCCCACCGGTCAGGCGTTTTCCGTCCGGTCGTCGTCGACCCTGGAGGATCTGGCCCACGCGGCCTTCGCCGGCCAGCACGACACGTTTCTCAATATCACCGGGGCCGAAGCGATTCTCGCCAAAATCAAGGCCTGCTTCCTCTCGCTCTGGCACGAACGCGCCATTGCCTACCGCCAGCAGCAGGGGTTCGACCACGCGCTGGCCGCGATGGCCGTCGTCGTGCAGCAGATGGTGCCGTGCGAGGTCGCCGGGGTCGGCTTCAGTCTCAATCCGGTAAGCGGCGACCTCGGCGAGATCGTCATCGACGCGAACTTCGGCCTCGGCGAATCGGTGGTCAGCGGGGAGACCGCCGTCGATCATTTCGAACTCGCGAAGTCGGACCGCACGGTGCGCCGGGCCCGCATCGCGCGGAAGACGATGAAGGTCGTTCCGACTTCCGACGGCACGGCCGAAGCGCGCGTGGATCCGGCCGAGGCCGAGCAACCCTGCGTCAGCGCCGCGCAGCTCGACCGGCTCGCCGATTTGCTCCTCCGCGTGGAACGCAGCTACCGGTTTCCGCAAGACATCGAGTGGGGATTCGTCGGCGACGAACTTCATTTGTTGCAGGCGCGCCCTGTTACCACGATCCCGGCGCGCTGGACGCGGGACGAGTCGGCCGAGCGTTTTCCGAACGTGATCACGCCGCTCACGTGGGATTTCGTCGACGAGGGCTTTCACCGTTCGCTCGCCTATTCATTTCGGCTGATGGGCAACCCGCCGTGCCACGGCAAGTGGTTCGGGATGCACGGCCACACGGTCTACGGCAACCAGAACGTCGTGGACCTCTACCTTAAGCGCGCTCCCTTTGAGGCCGCCTCGCTGGAGGAGCTGACGGCGATCATCCCGCGGTTGCGCGAGGAATACCGCTGGGTGTTGGACCTGCCCGTGCAGTGGTCGCGTGACCTTGACGACTACCTGCTGAAGCTCGGCGAGTTCATGGCGGAACCGCTCGGGGGAAAATCGCTGCGCGAAGTGTGGCAGTTCGTGCTCACGGTCAATGAGCGCGGGGCGCAGTATTTCGAGCCCAACATCGCCATCTCGATCACGCACGGCACGCTCCACCACCTGCTGCACCGATTGTTGAAGCAGTTCGTCGGCGCGGAGGCCGACCGACTCTTCGACGGCTTGCTGGCCTTTTGCGAAACGAAGACGGGGATCATCAACCGCGAACTGTTCGAGTTGGCGCGGATGGTTCGGGACGCGCCCGCCCTCGCGCAACGGCTCCGCGACACGCCCTCGCGCGCGTTCCTCGAACAGCACGGGCTTGCCGATTTTCCTCCGGTGGCCGCGCGGTTTGAAAAATTTCTCCGCGACCACGGCCACCGCGAGGTCGACTTCGACATGTATCACGCGACGTGGATCGAGGCGCCGTGGATCGTGCTCGATAACCTGCGCCTGATCTTGCAAGCGCCCCGCTCGCCGACACCGGCCGAAAAGGAGCGGGCGCTCCGCGTGCGCACCCAGGAATCCGAGCGGGAGCTTTTCGGGCGGCTTCCCCTCGCGGTGCATTTCTTTTTTTCGGAAATTCTGCGTCTCGCCCGCACCTACACGAGTCTCGACGATCTCGAGCATTATCAGACCACGCGCCTGGCGCTGCCGCTGCGCCGCGGTCTGCGTGAACTCGGCACGCGGCTCGTTCGCCGCAATCTGCTGACCGACCCGATGGATATTTTCTTTGCGCATCGGACGCAGATCGACGCGGCCCTGGCGGAGGACAGTGAGGCGCAGTGGCGCGAATTTTCCTTGGCCGTGCGCCGGCAGAAAGCGGCCTATCTAAATGACCGCGCGCGTACGCCCGCATGGGTGCTTGGCGCCGAAAGAGACGAACCGGCCGCCGTGAACGGTGACTGCCTTGTCGGCCTGCCCGGCAGCCCTGGCACGGCGGAGGGGCCGGTGTTCCGGGTGCTCGATACCGACGATTTCGCACAGTTCCCGAAAGGCGCGGTGCTTGTCGCCCGCACGACGAGCCCGACGTGGACGCCCCTTTTCTACAGCGCCGCCGCCGTCATCACCGAAAGCGGCGGCCCGCTTTCGCATGGCGCCGTCACCGCCCGCGAGATGCGCATTCCCGCCGTGATGTCGGTGGCAGGGTGCCTGACGCGGTTCAAGAATGGCGACCGGGTCTGGGTGGATGGCACGACTGGGCGGGTCTCGCCACGTTGACGCGGGAGGTGCGCGCAAACGGGCGGAGCGGCCATCGTGCGCGCGTCAGCCGAGCACGCCCTCGTAGATGCGCGCGAGGGGTAGGGAGAGCTTGATCGAGCGGAACTCGGCGACGGCGGCGGGGGCGGTCAGGAGGCGGGGCGCCCAATCTTCGGCGCGGCGGTGGATCGTCACTTCGCTGGTTTCCTGGGCGACGAGGACGTATTCCTCGACGGTGGAAATCTGCGGGTAGTTGAGGAGTTTTTCGCGGCGGTCGATATTTTCCGTGGAGGGCGAGAGGACTTCGACGAGGAGGGTGGGGTAGCGCAGGTAGTCGTGCTCCACGCCGACGCGCTGGCAGGCGACCATCACGTCGGGATAATAGAAAATGTCTTCGCGGTTGATTTCCAGGCGGACCTTGAAGTCGGCCATGTAGGCTTTGCAGGGGCCGCCGCGGAGGTGGGCGTGAAACGCCGAAGCCAAGCCCAGCGAAATCAAATTGTGCGCATCGCTCGTGCCGGCCATCGGATGGATTCGGCCCATGACGTATCGGGGCGAATCCTGCCGTTAGCTTCATAGCTCAGGTAGTCCTCGACGGACATGAACAGCGTGGGCGCGCTGGTTTCCATGGAGGGAAGGTCGTTCGCCGAGGTGGCGGGGCAAGCACGGGCTGAAGCGCCGGGCTACGACGTGGCGGGGGCTTTCTTGCCGAAGTCGGGAGCGATTTTCAGGCGCGTGATGACGATGAAGGA